>DATARJ010000220.1:0-8195 GCA_036264205.1 Methylocella sp. | reverse complement strand
CAGCCGACGCGATCTTACAGCGACGCTTCCCCTCACTGACGGTCCCCCTGGAGTCTCGCTTCTTATCTATGACTTATCTATGACCTGCCTCGCATAAGCCCAGGCCTTCGTCGCCTGGGGCGTGATCTTCCATGTCATGCCGTGGGTCGGTTTCGATCTGCTCGACATGGCCCGCGGCGTCGCAAAATTCGACGTTCCGCTACGGGCATACCAGCTCTTCGCGGGCAACCTGTAGCGGAACCGCTTCAACGGCCGGTCAACCGGTCACATCTCGCCCTTCTTGCACTTTTCGCGGTATTCCTTGCGCGCCTTCCCGTGCAAGCCTTGCGCAGTGGCCTTATCCGAACATTCCTTGGCCTTGGCGGACATCGGGGCCTTCTTCATCTTTGGCGCGGCGGGGGCGGCGGGGGCGGGCGGAGCGGTAGGAGCTGCGGGCGGGGTTGCCTGCATCTGCGCATAACTGACCGCGCTAAAAGAAAGAACAAAAGCGCCGGCGATCATTACGCGGACAAGGGTTTTCATGAAAGCCATCCTTGGGATTTTTATGTGGACATGACGGGCGAGCTTAACCTTCCACGAGGATTTATCCAAGCCGGAAATGCTGCGGTTACGCAAAAAACAGCAGAATTCACTTTACATATAAATATATCTGCATATTGTTAGCCAGGACGAACTTGCGGGAAGCCTATGCCCGATCACATCCCTTTCGACGCCGTTCGCACGGCCTCGGCGGCGGCCGGCGAAGCCACCCGCTTGCGCCTGCTCGCCCTTCTCGCCGAAGCCGAACTCACGGTCAGTGAGCTCGTGACGATTCTCGGCCAATCGCAGCCGCGCATCTCGCGCCATTTGAAACTCCTCGTCGAAGCCGGGCTTGGCGAGCGTCATCGCGAGGGCGCCTGGGTCTTTTTTCGAATCGTGCAGACGGGGCCGCTGGCCGGTCTTGCCCGCGACCTCGTGGCAAAGCTCGCGCCGGACGATGCGCGTCTCACGGCCGACCGCGCGAGGCTCAGCGAGGTCCGCCAGACGCGCGCGGACCAGGCGGCCCGCTATTTCGCCGCCCATGCGGCGAACTGGGACGAGGTGCGCGCCATGCATGTCCCCGAAGGACGCGTCGAGGCCGCGATCCGCAAGGCGATCGGAGCTGGCCGGGTCCATGCGCTCCTCGATCTTGGCACCGGCACCGGCCGGATGCTCGAACTGCTGGGGCCGCTGGCGGCGCGGGCGGTTGGGATCGATCAATCGCCGCATATGCTGAGCGTCGCGCGCGCGCGTATCGAACGCGCGGGTTTGCGCAATGTGCAATTGCGCCAGGGCGATATTTACGCGATGCCTGTCGAACCGGATTTCCATGATCTCGTCATCATGCATCAGGTCCTGCATTATCTCGACGATCCCTTGCGCGCCATTCGCGAGGCCGCGCGCGCCTTGCGGCCGGGCGGTCGCCTCCTCATCGTCGATTTCGCGCCGCACGAGGAAGAGACTTTGCGCGCGGCGCACGCGCACCGGCGGCTTGGCTTCGCGGCCGGGGAAGTCGCGGGGTTCATGGCCGCCGCCGGACTGGATTTAATTGCTACGGACGCACTTGCGCCAGGCGCGGGCGAAGCCAATAAGCTCACGGTTTCCCTCTGGCTCGGCCGCGACCGCCGGGTGATCGCCGATCCTCTCCCTTTAACCGCGCGAGAGGTCGCATGAACGAAAACCCGTCCTGTGGTTTTCCCCGGGCGAGCCGCACCGTCTGCCCCGATATCTCGGTCTCGTTCGAGTTTTTTCCCCCGGCGAGCGAGGAGATGGAGGCGACTCTTTGGGGGTCGATCAAGCGGCTTGCACCTCTCGGGCCGAGTTTTGTCTCGGTCACCTATGGCGCCGGAGGCTCCACGCGCGAGCGCACGCATGCGACGGTCGCGCGCATCGTGAACGAGACTCTTGTGAAGCCCGCCGCGCATCTGACCTGCGTTGCGGCCGCGCGGGAAGAAATCGATGCTGTCGTCCGCGACTATTGGGACATTGGCGTCCGCCACATCGTCGCGCTGCGCGGCGATCCGCAAGATGGGTTGGGGACGAAATTTTGCCCGCACCCCAACGGCTATCCGAATTCGGCCGCGCTCGTTGCTGGAATCAGACAGGTGGCCGATTTCGAAATCTCGGTGGCCACCTATCCCGAAGGCCACCCCGAAAGTATCTCGGCCGACGCCGATATCGATGTCTTGAAAGCCAAGATCGATGCCGGAGCGAGCCGGGCGATCACCCAGTTTTTTTTCGAAAACGAAATCTATTTGCGTTTTCTCGATAAAGTGCAGGCGCGGGGACTCGATATTCCGATTACGCCGGGTATCGTCCCTGTGCAAAGTTTCCAGCAGACGGCAAAGTTCGCCAGGCGGGCCGGAGCTGCGATCCCGCAATGGCTTGCCGATCGTTTCGAAGGGCTCGACGACGATCCGCAAACGCGGAAACTCGTCGCCGCGACGGTCGCGGCCGAACAGGTTCTCGATCTCGTCGATCATGGCATCCGGGATTTTCATTTCTACACGATGAACCGCGCCGACCTTGTCTATGCAATCTGCCATCTTTTAGGGCTCCGGCCAAAACTCGAACAAGAGGCCGCTTAATGACGCGAAGGCTTACCGGAGACGATACCCGCGCCGTTCTTCAATCCGCCGCCCGCGAAAGAATTTTGGTGCTCGACGGCGCCATGGGCACGATGATCCAGCAACACAAGTTCGGCGAGGCTGAATTTCGCGGCGCGCGCTTTGCGGATTGGCCGCGCGACCTGCGCGGCAATAACGATCTCTTGAGCCTCACCCAGCCACAGGCAATCAAGGCCATTCATCTTGCCTATTTCGAAGCGGGCGCCGACATCGTCGAGACGAATACATTCAATTCGACCCGGATCTCGCAAGCCGATTACGGCATGGAAGAGCTTGTCGGCGAATTGAATTTCACCGCGGCGCGGCTCGCTCGCGAAGCGGCCGATGAGGCGCAAGGTAAGGACGGCAAGCGCCGCTTCGTCGCCGGTGCGTTGGGGCCGACCAATCGCACTTCCTCGATTTCTCCCGACGTTAATAATCCGGGCTTTCGCGCGGTGAGCTTCGGCAATTTGCGGCAGGCCTATGCCGAGGCAGCAGCCGCGCTGACCGAAGGCGGCGCGGATATTTTGATCGTCGAGACGATCTTCGACACCTTGAACGCCAAGGCGGCGCTTTCCGCCATCGATGGCGTTTTCGATGCGAGGGGAGAGAGGCTGCCGGTCATGATTTCCGGCACAATCACCGATTTGTCCGGCCGCACGCTGTCTGGTCAAACGCCGGCCGCGTTCTGGTACTCGTTGCGCCACGCAAAACCGTTGACGATCGGCCTCAATTGCGCGCTTGGCGCGCGCGAGATGCGCGCTCATCTCGCCGAGCTTTCCCGGATCGCCGACACCCTTATTTGCGCATACCCCAACGCGGGTTTGCCAAATGAGTTTGGTCTTTATGACGAGAGCCCCGAGTATATGGCCTCTCTCGTCGGCGAATTCGCGGAAGCCGGTCTCATCAATATCGTTGGAGGCTGCTGCGGCACGACGCCCGCGCATATTCAGGCCGTCGCCGCGCGGGTCAAAGGCGTGGCCCCCCGCAAGGTGCCAAAAATCGAGCCATTGTTGCGCTTGTCCGGGTTGGAACCATTTGTGCTCGCGCCAGAGATTTCGTTTGTCAACATCGGCGAGCGCACCAATGTCACTGGGTCCGCCAAATTCCGTAAGTTGATCAAGGATGGCGATTTCGCCGCCGCGCTCGATGTCGCGCGAGATCAAGTGGCAATGGGCGCGCAGATCATCGACGTCAACTTGGACGAGGGCCTGCTCGATTCCGAAAAGGCAATGGTCGAGTTTTTGAACCTCGTCGCCGCCGAGCCCGACATTTCGCGTGTGCCGGTAATGATCGATTCCTCGAAATTCGCGGTGCTCGAAGCCGGGCTCAAATGTGTGCAAGGCAAGGCAATCGTCAATTCCATATCGATGAAGGGAGGCGTCGCTAAATTCATCGCCGAGGCCAAAACCGTGCGCGCCCATGGCGCCGCCGTCGTCGTGATGGCCTTCGACGAAAAGGGCCAGGCCGATACGCTCGAACGCAAGGTCGAGATCTGTTCGCGCGCCTATGATATCTTGACCAAGGACGCCGGGTTTCCGCCTGAGGACATTATCTTCGATCCGAATATTTTCCCGGTCGCGACCGGCATCGAGGAACACGATAATTACGGCGTCGATTTCATCGAGGCCGCGCGGGAAATCCGCAGGCGGTTCCCGCGCGTGCATATTTCCGGCGGCGTTTCCAATCTTTCCTTCTCGTTTCGCGGCAACGAGCCGGTGCGCCAGGCCATGCATTCGGTGTTTCTCTATCACGCGATTGCCGCTGGCATGGACATGGGCATCGTTAACGCGGGCCAGCTCGCGGTCTATGCCGAGATCGAACCGGACCTTCGCGAAATCTGCGAGGATGTCGTCCTCAACCGGCGGCCGGACGCCACCGAAAGATTGCTCGCTCTCGCGGAAAGCTACAAGGGGCAAGAGACGCAAGCCGCCGAAAAGAATCTTATCTGGCGCGACGAGCCGGTCGCCAAAAGGCTCGAACATGCGCTCGTCAACGGCATCACCGAATTCGTCGACCGCGATGTCGAGGAAGCGCGTGCCGCCACGACAAAGCCGCTCGACGTCATCGAAGGACCGCTGATGGCCGGCATGAATGTCGTCGGCGATCTTTTCGGTTCGGGAAAAATGTTTTTGCCTCAGGTCGTCAAATCCGCGCGGGTGATGAAACAGGCGGTCGCCTATCTCCTTCCCTTCATGGATGAGGAGAAGCGCAGAACCGGCGCGGGCGAACGCTCCAGCGCAGGGAAGATCGTGATGGCGACCGTTAAAGGCGACGTGCACGACATCGGCAAGAACATTGTCGGCGTCGTCTTGGCCTGCAACAATTACGAGATCATCGATCTTGGCGTGATGGTTCCCGCGGCGAAAATTCTCGCCACCGCGCGGGCAGAAAAGGTGGACGCGATCGGCCTTTCCGGTCTCATTACGCCTTCGCTCGACGAGATGTGCTTTGTCGCCGCGGAGATGGAGCGCGAAGGTTTCGATCTGCCGCTCCTGATTGGCGGTGCAACGACGAGCCGGGTCCATACCGCGGTCAAGATTCATCCAAATTATGCCAAGGGTCAAACCGTCTATGTCACCGACGCGAGCCGTGCGGTTGGCGTCGTGCAATCGCTTTTTTCGGCGCAGTCCCGCGCCCTCACCATCGCGACGGTCCGGGCCGAATACGCCAAAGTCGCGGACGCGCATCGCCGGGGGGAGGCAGATAAACAACGGTTGCCGCTAGCAAAAGCGCGCGCCAACGCGTTTAAGCCCGGCTGGGCGAGCTACGAACCGCCCCGCCCCGCGTTTTGCGGCACAAGGGTGTTTCGCACCTATCCGGTCGCCGAACTTATCCCCTATATCGATTGGACCCCGTTTTTCCATACCTGGGAAATGCGCGGCCGTTTTCCCGCAATTTTGGACGATTCGAAACAGGGCGAAGCGGCGCGCCAATTGTTCGACGACGCGCAGCAAATGCTCAACCGCGTCGCCGAGGAGCATTGGTTCGATCCCAAGGCCGTGATCGGCTTCTGGCCGGCGAACAGCGTTGGCGAGGACATCAAGCTCTACACCGGCGAATCGCGAACACGCGAGCTTGCGACGTTCTTCACCTTGCGCCAGCAATTGTTACGCCGCGATGGGCATCCCAATCTTGCGCTCGCCGATTTCATTGCCCCGGCCGGGAGCGGCAAGGCGGATTATATTGGCGCTTTCGTCGTCACCTCGGGCGCACGGGAAGGCAAGATCGCCGACCGTTTCGCCAAGGCGAACGACGACTATGGGTCGATCATGGTGAAAGCGCTCGCCGACCGCCTTGCCGAGGCACTTGCCGAACGCATGCATGAACGCGTGCGCCGCGAGTTCTGGGCCTATGCGCCAGATGAAGCCTTGACCAGCGAGGAAAGGCTAACCGAGGCCTATCGCGGCATTCGTCCCGCGCCGGGCTATCCAGCGCAGCCCGATCACACCGAGAAGGCGACGTTATTCCGCCTGCTCGAAGCGGAGCGGAGGATTGGCGTGACGCTCACCGAGAGTTTTGCGATGTGGCCCGGTGCTTCGGTGTCCGGTCTCTATCTCGCGCATCCGGACGCGCATTATTTTGGGGTCGCAAAAATCGAACGCGATCAGGTCGAGGACTATGCCCGCCGCAAGTCGATGAGCGTGGCGGAAACCGAGCGCTGGCTCGCGCCGGTGCTAAATTACGATCCGGACACGGTGGTGGCGGCCGCGGCGGCGGAGTGAATCGGATTGCGGACACCCTTCTTTCGATTTCTAAAAAATCATTACTAAGGGCTGTCCTTCAGCCAAACTTGAAAATCGTTCCTCAAATATGGCTGTCAACCCTTCTGGGACTAAACATGTTTTATAATTGTTTCACGACTCTGAGTACGACGTCCAGCGGTCAGTCGATTGAGCCCAACCATAATTGGTTTTTCAACAAAGCGATAACTTAGTAGACCGACAACTACCGATGCTGGCACCATCAGTACAATAAAATATGCAAGTGGAAGCGATGGAAGCAGTTTATCAACGATGCGTCCAGAGAACCCTAGTATGAGGCTGTTAGTCAAATAGATTGAATAGGTGGCGTCACCGAGGTATTTGGCCACTGTTGAAAACCGGTCTGTGGAGTAACCTTCACTGGCAATGGCGCATATGGAGAATGCTATCAGGCAAGCTCCAGGTTCTACAAACTTTGCATCATCACTCCGTTGCATTATGATAGCAGCTAATATTAGAATCCCGCTCGCGAATATGAAAGCCCCCGCCGAATTAGGACGCCATTTATATTTAGTAATACCGTGTCGTCTCACGAGACCAATCAGAACACCACCGACGAAATAAAGAATAATGGGTTGTCCGAGATAGGACAAGATACTTTGGTTACCAAATAAGCCGCCTGTCTGCATACACACCATAGTGCAAATTGCTGCTACTATTAGCATGACACCGAAAGAGGTTCGAAAATAGAGTGCGATTGCAAATATAAGATAGAAGAACATCTCATATTGAAGGGTCCATCCAACTACGTAAAGCGGCAATCCAAATGCCTCACCAACTTTTTGATAAGGAATGAAAAGGAACGATAGTGTAAGCGATAGCAATCCTGCTTCCTGTCGCATAGTGCGCAGCTTAACGTAATAAATTAGTGTGGTAATCCAATATAATGGCACGATTCGAATGAGCCGCTTCCGTGTAAAAGCGCGTTGCGCGCCTGCTTGCCCAAAGTCACCTTCGTGACAATATATCATAACAAATCCGCTAATCAAAAAGAATACCCTTACACCAATGCTTCCTAAGGAATGACCAAATGGTCTAGAATTTGGATCACCACCGAATTTGTCTATCGAAGTAATAATTGCGTGCGAGAAAACAACTAGAATTGCAGCCATCCCTCGTAACGCTTCCAAAGTGTACAATTTTCGTCCCGACTCTTTAACTAACATAAACTATATCCTATTCTTTGAAATACACGAGATAGGGTCCCTCGAAGCACTCGCCTCGCCGCCGACGCCCCCCAGACCAGAGTTGAACAAAGCGGCAGGAGATCGGGCCAGCGCTGTGCAAGATCCGGCAAGGCGTCCCATGGCGCCGCCACGGTCATGTCTCTTTCGTTCGTGCTAGCGTATCACGCAGCGCTTGTCGAGACCCATCCGCGGAGCATGGAGCGCTGAACGGTTTGAGAAATGTAAAACGCAATTCGCTATGATCTGAATAGATGTCAAATGTCATTTGGCGAATTTTGTACAAATAGCCAGTACAGCATGAGTTCCTTGAGAGGCAGGTTGGCCCGCGAAGCAGACGAGGCGACGCGCAAAGGGTAGCGTGGATTAGCTGAGAAGCGCAGGTGGCCCTGGCGGTCACGGCCGCCATGGCGCTACTCGCACCTGCGACGCTCTGGGTTGCGCCGGCGGAATTACGATCCGGAGTCGGTGGCTCGGGCGGTGGCGGAGTAAACGGGCGCGGAGGAATTTCTTTCGATGTGTTTTAAAGCCATCTCGCGAGGACTCTCATTCAGCCAAACTTGAAGGCCGTTACCAGCCGCGATGGGCTGTACCGCGACTCGTTGGGCGGCCTGCGAGGACTT
>DATARJ010000219.1:0-1858 GCA_036264205.1 Methylocella sp. | reverse complement strand
GGTGGATAGCCGGGGGAGGGCCAGCCACGATGCAACAGGCGACTTCGCCGGCAACCCGGCGATTGCCGGTTATCGCTTCAGGGATCTAAAAGTTCCACCCGGGGCGCTGCGGGGCGGCAGGGCCGGAAGGGCCGGCATATCAGCCTAAATTGGTCACAGCGGCCAGCGCGGGCGAGATTGGGGCGGCGCATAAAGGCGCACCGGACGGCGATGTGTTCCGGCTTCAGCCGCGTCGCGGCCAGGATACGTTCGGCGGCCCTGCCCTGGTGCACCGGGAAAATATGTTTGAAGCCGGTAATCTCGCGCACCGTGTTTTCGAAGCGACGCCAGGATGTGCTTCACGCGTAGCTTTCATCTCCGAGCATCAGCGCGGCCCATTGGCGCGCCGACATAGCGCCCGTGCCGCTGTCCGTCAAAAGATCGATCGTGATATCTTCCGCATCGAGCAGGAAAACATTGTTGTGAGCGGCGCCTAAGCGTGCTTCCCTGTGCTCGCGCGTGGTGATCGGCAATGCTTCGGTCATCTTGATGCGGAAGGGCTCGATGATCGTATGCATGAGACGGCTCCCTTCAAGCTCCGAAAAGGAGGGACAATGCGCTGGGCTCAAAATCTCAGATGGGAGGGAGGTGGACGATTGTCCAAGATGTTCCAGGCTACGCCGAAAAGGCCGCGCCGTTAAGGAGACCCGCCGCTATACAACCTGATCCTATCGGAACAAAGAACGACCATGGACTGGATGATCTACGGCGCCAACGGCTACACCGGAGAATTGATCGCGCGCGAGGCGAAAAGACAGGGCATGACCCCTATTCTGGCCGGCCGAAGCAGGGCGAAGATCGCCGCGTTGGCCAGTGAACTAAATCTCGCATCGAAGGCTTTTCGCCTCGCAGGGCCGTCCGAAACCGTGCAAGCGCTGCGTGGCGTCCGCCTTGTGTTGAATTGCGCGGGGCCTTTCTCGAAGACCGCAGATTTCTTGCTGCGGGCGTGTATCGCCGCCAAGGCCCATTACCTGGATATAACAGGTGAAATCGACGTTCTCGAAGGCGCGCATCGCTACGACGCCGATGCTAAAGCGGCAGGCGTGGTCTTATGCCCGGGCGCCGGCTTCGACGTAGTGCCGACCGATTGCATAGCCCTGATGCTCAAAAAGGCATTACCCGAAGCGACCGAACTTGCGCTCGGATTCGAGCTCTCCGGCTGGGGAATGTCGGCGGGTACCGCCAAGACACTCGTCGAAGGATTGGGCAAGAGCGGCAAAATTCGCCGCGCCGGCCGCATTGTCGATTGTCCGCTTGGCCGAGGACTGCGCCGCATCGATTTTGGCCGCGGCGCAAAGCTGGCGATGCCCATCCCATGGGGGGACGTCGCCTCGGCCTTTTACACGACGGGTATTCCAGACATCACCGTCTTCACGCCAATTTCGCCGCTGTCGCTGGCGAGCGCGCGAGCGGCCAATGCCATTGGACCCGTCCTACGATCGCCCCGGCTGCAAAGTTGGCTCGTCAAGAAGATCGAGAAAAATGTGAGAGGGCCGGACACTTCGACACGCGATGCGAATCCGTGCTGGGTGTGGGGCGAAGCAAAGGATGCCCACGGGCGGAGCCTGGCGATCCGCATCGTCACATTGACTGGCTATTCGCTAACTGTTTTCAGCTCCTTGGCCCTCGCCCTACACGTGATGTCCAATATTTGTCCCCCCGGTTGCTGGACGCCGGTGGCACTCCTCGGCGAGAACTTCATTTTGAGCTTGCCCGGCACATCGAAGCTCGATTTGCCGCATCGAACCGCGTAGAGGGAGAGATCCAGCGGAGCTGAACCTTGCGCCAATTGACGGCTAGCTCGCCGGCAAAGTGATAC
>DATARJ010000197.1:0-2479 GCA_036264205.1 Methylocella sp. | reverse complement strand
AAAACATCCAGGCGAATCCCACGGCCGCGGCCATCGCGAGATCCGAAAGAAGCCAATAGGGCTTGTAGCGCGCTCCGACGACCGCAAGCCCGTTGGCGGCAACGATCAGCCGATCCAATACGTGGACGAAAGAGGGCGTCGCCTCCTGCGGCGCATCGGTGGAGCAACTGAGCGTTCGTCTGGCAGGCCCTTTAAGCCTCAGCTCGCATCCGCATTGCGGCGGACGAAAACCGAGACTTCGGCGACGGGCAGCCGAGCGGTCAGCCGGGAGGCTTCGTCCCGTCAAGGTTTCGAAGCGCATCGAGGTCGGAATCTGGAAGTTCGGTCTCATCGGCGCTCCCCTTGCGGAACGGGTTGCTTTGTGGGAGCGGACGTTGCCGCATAGAGGCCGGCGTCGCATCGTCACAACTGATGACGGCATCGTCATGTCTGGACGACGCCCGCTGATCAAGGGTTATCTTTCGGTTGTGCGCTGGTCGTGGGTGCGGTCATGTCTTCGGCCTATTGTGCGGAGGGTAGGGTCCGCTGGCCCTGATGTTGTCCGCTGATCCGTTGCCCCTATCAGGTTGGCGCGCTTTTCTGCGCAGACGATGCCACGGGCTTCGGGATCAATCCGCTTTCCTGCGCATCACCTCTTGATCACCCTCGACTTTGGCGCCGCTTTGGCTTGCAGTGGCGTTGGCGGCGAATCTCGCTGACGCGTTACGCCGGAATTTCTCGATAGACCGTCTTGCCGCGCAGGATCGCGAAAGCAATGCGCGCCATCTTGTTGGCCAGCGCCACGGCGACGAGCTTGAAGGGCTTCTTCTCGATGAGCTTCTTCGCCCACATCCGCAGGGGATCCGTGTGGGGCCCACGATGAAACAGCACGGCGTGCGCGCCCACCACAAGCAACTTGCGCAACTCTCGATTACCCATCTTCGAAATGCGCCCGAGCCGCGGCTTGCCGCCGGAGGAGTTCTGCTTGGGGGTCAGTCCGAGAAAGGCGGCGAATTCGCGCGGGCCGGCGAACCTCGACGCATCTTGAACGCTCGCCGCCATCGCTGAGGCGGTGATCGGGCCAAAGCCGGGGATGCTCATCAGCCGGCGCGCCGTTTCGTCCTTCTGCGCTAGCTTTGCGATCGTTCGGTCGAGCCGCGCGATCGCTTCGTCGAGATTCCGCAATTGCACCACGAGCGCCGCCAGCGCCTCGCACACTTCAAACGAGATCGTTTCGTCGCGAGCCTCGATTAGTGCAGCCAGTTCACGGGCGTGTCGCGGGCCTTGTGGCGCGATCACGCCGATCTCGGTCAAGTGGCCGCGCAAACCGTTTAGCAGTTGCGTGCGTTGCGAGACCAGCATCGCGCGCGCCTTGTGCCGCATCAACGCTGCCTGGTTCTCGAGCGAGCGCACGGCGACAAACCGCATCGAAGGCCGGGTCACCGCCTCGCAGATCGCTGCCGATCCGCCGCGTCGTTCTTCTGCCGGCGGACGTAAGGCTTTCCATACGCCGGAGGCATAAGGCGCGCGTCATGGCCCAGCTCGATCAGTTCGCGTGCCCAATGATGGGCTGATCCGCAGGCCTCGAGACCCACAATGCACGGCGGCAACGAAGTGAAGAACTCCAGCAGCTTGCCACGCCGGATCGCTTTCGCCACGACAACGCGTCCCGACGCATCGACGCCATGAACTTGAAAGACGTGCTTCGCCAGATCGAGGCCAACGGTCGTGACAGAAGAAAAATCGATGATAAACTTGTCCACGGGCGGCGCTCCTTCAGAGGGGTTGCTCTAACGACAACCATCTTGGCACGGCTCCCTTTTGAGCCAGATGCCGGCGCGGGCGCCGTCCACACCATCAGGTTAACGAGTCCGGAATGGTCCGCGGGTAAGGGGAGGCCATGCCGACTGCTCTTTACCCTCTGTATCGCCGCCATCACTTCCCTCCTGAAGTGATCAGCCATGCCGTTTGGCTCTATTTCCGGTTTCCCTTGAGCCTTCGGATGGTCGAAGAAATGCTGGCGGCGCGTGGGATTTGCGTGACCCACGAGACCGTGCGCCAGTGGGGGAAGAAGTTTGGCAAGGCATTCGCCGATCGGATCCGCCAGCGCACCCCGCTCGCGGTGACAAATGGCATCTCGACGAAGTCGTCGTCTCGATCGCCGGCGAGCAACACTGGCTTTGGCGCGCCGTCGACCAGAATGGCTTCGTTCTCGATGTCTTGATCCAGCGCCGAAGAGATACGCGCGCGGCGCAGCGGCTCTTGAGGAGGCTTTTGAAACCGGCAGTCACGCCCCCGCGCGTGATGATCACGGACAAGCTCCGTTCCTACGGCGCTGCGCGGGCGAAGATGGGCCTTTGCGTCGAACATCGCCAGCACAAGGGCCCGAACAATCGTGCGGAAAACTCTCACCAGCCGACAAGGCGACGCGAACGGATCATGAAGCGATTCAAATCAGCCCGGCAGGCCCAACGGTTTCTGTCGGTTCACGATCAAGTCG
>DATARJ010000193.1:0-5182 GCA_036264205.1 Methylocella sp. | reverse complement strand
GCTGCCGGAAAGTAAATAGGCTATCGAATTCATCCTTGCCCGTTAGTTCGTGGCGGCGGCAGCTTATCGATAAGTGCAAAGGGTCGATTCCTCGACGGGGCTCCCTTCCGGGGACCTCGGCAGAGCGACGTCGCGGGAGCGGCGCCGCCCTAATAGAGGAATATCGATTGTCTTGGTATAAAGATTGCTAATATATAGGAAATCCGCCTAAATGGCCGGCGTGAGCTGCTCAATGTGCGATTGTCGCGCAAAATCGAAACAAATAACATTTAGGTTAATGGAAAAGATTGCCTAGAAATGAGTCGGATATCGTGCGACGAACAATGGACCTTTTTTCCAACCTTCGGCGACGCCGGGAGTGTGGCCAGGTCCATCTTGTGGATCGAGCACGTTTTGATGGAGAATGGAAGCGGATCTAAAGTGGCAACCACGTTAGGAAGTGTGGGCAAGAATTAAACTGGGCTGGTTCGTGTGCCAATCCGCAAGCCGGGGGCGGGGCGTCCGCCGCCTTTCACGCAGTGTGACCGGAGTTCGCACATGACTTCGGGTGGTACGGAGACGTTCGATGACCAAGGTCGGCGGCAGCGACTCGAAAAACACGCTCTATTGCTCGTTCTGCGGCAAAAGCCAGCATGAGGTGCGCAAGCTCATTGCCGGTCCGACGGTTTTCATCTGCGATGAATGCGTCGAACTTTGCATGGATATCATCCGAGAGGAGAACAAATCCTCACTGGTAAAAAGCCGCGACGGCGTCCCTACTCCTAAGGAAATCTGCAAGGTTCTAGACGATTACGTCATCGGGCAGCCGCAAGCCAAGCGGGTGTTGTCGGTTGCTGTCCACAACCATTACAAGCGCCTCAACCACGCGGCCAAGCACAATGATGTGGAGCTTGCGAAATCGAACATTCTGTTGATTGGCCCGACCGGTTCCGGCAAGACTTTGCTTGCGCAGACCTTGGCGCGAATTCTCGACGTGCCTTTCACGATGGCCGACGCTACGACGCTGACCGAGGCGGGCTATGTCGGCGAGGATGTCGAAAACATCATATTGAAGCTTCTTCAAGCTTCCGATTATAATGTCGAGCGGGCGCAACGCGGGATCGTCTATATCGACGAGATCGACAAAATTTCGCGCAAATCCGACAATCCGTCGATCACCCGGGATGTGTCGGGCGAAGGTGTCCAGCAAGCCCTCCTAAAAATCATGGAAGGCACTGTCGCGTCGGTGCCGCCGCAGGGTGGACGCAAGCACCCACAGCAAGAATTTCTGCAGGTCGATACGACGAATATTTTGTTTGTTTGCGGCGGCGCCTTCGGTGGCCTCGAAAAGATTATCTCGACGCGCGGCAAGAGCACGTCGATCGGATTTGGTGCCGCGGTCCAATCGCCGGACGATCGCAAGACCGGCGAGATTTTCCGAAAAGTCGAACCGGAGGATTTGCTGAAATTCGGACTGATCCCCGAATTCGTCGGCAGGTTGCCAGTCATCGCAACGCTCGACGATCTCGACGAAGACTCCCTGAAGAGAATCCTGACCGAGCCAAAGAACGCGCTCGTCAAGCAGTATCAGCGCTTGTTCGAAATGGAAAATACCGAACTCACCTTCCAGGAGGAGGCCCTGAAGGCAGTCGCGAAAAAAGCCATCGAGAGGCGCACCGGCGCGCGTGGATTGCGCTCCATCATGGAAGGTATCCTTCTCGATACAATGTTCGATCTTCCTGGCCTCGACAGCGTCGACCAGGTCGTCATCGGCCCCGATGTAGTCGAGGGAGAATCCCGTCCCCTCTACATTTACGCCGAGCGCAGCGAAAAAACCGGCGCAAGCGCTTGAGCTCGCGCCGCCATGATGCTCCAGCCTCGAGCGGCCGGCACCGCGGCCGAGTTCTTCTTGAAAGGGAACCGACGCGCTGCCATCTCTTCGTTATAGATTAATAATTCTCCGGATAGGACAATGTAATGACAATGACCCAAAAGCGAGAGCCCGCTCGCCCCGGCACGATAGACATCTATCCGGTTTTGCCGCTCCGCGACATCGTGGTTTTTCCGCACATGATCGTGCCGCTTTTCGTCGGCCGCGATAAATCGATCCGCGCTCTCGAAGAGGTCATGAAGGCCGACAAGCTCATCCTTCTTGCGACGCAGATGACGGCCGCCGACGACGATCCGGCGACGGAAGCGATCTTCGCAACCGGCACGCTCGCTTCGGTTCTTCAGCTCTTGAAGCTTCCTGACGGTACGGTCAAGGTTCTGGTCGAGGGACAGGTTCGCGCCAAGGTGCAGGGCTATTCCCGCACCGAGGATTTCTACGAAGCCCGTGCCGAGGCGATCGCCGACGAGCCCTTCGACAAGGTCGAGGTGGAAGCGCTCGCCCGCTCGGTCGTCGCCGAGTTCGAAGGCTACGTCAAGCTCAACAAGAAGATCTCGCCGGAGGTCCTCGCCGCGGTCGCCCAAATCGATGATTATTCCAAGCTTGCCGACACGGTCGCTTCGCATCTCGCGGTCAAGATAACCGATAAACAGGCAGTCCTCGATACCGCCTCGATCGCCAAGAGACTCGACAAATGCCTGGCGCTAATGGAAAGCGAGATTTCGGTTCTGCAGGTGGAAAAGCGCATCCGCACCAGGGTCAAGCGCCAGATGGAGAAGACCCAGCGCGAATACTATCTGAATGAGCAGATGAAGGCGATCCAAAAGGAGCTCGGCGACGAGGACGGTAAGGACGATCTCGCCGAGATCGACGAACGCATCAAGACGACGAAGCTGTCCAAGGAGGCACGCGACAAGGCGACCGTCGAATTGAAAAAATTGCGTCAGATGTCGCCGATGTCGGCGGAAGCGACGGTCGTGCGCAATTATCTCGACTGGCTTTTATCGATTCCCTGGAACAAGCGCTCCAAGATCAAGAAGGACTTGAACATCGCCGAAAACGTCCTGGATAGCGAGCATTTCGGTCTCGAAAAAGTCAAGGAGCGCATCATCGAATATCTTGCGGTGCAGAGCCGCGCGAATAAATTGACGGGACCCATCCTGTGCCTTGTCGGCCCTCCTGGAGTCGGCAAAACCTCGCTTGGCAAGTCAATCGCCAAGGCCACGGGCCGTGAATTCGTCCGGATGTCGCTTGGCGGCGTGCGCGACGAAGCCGAAATTCGCGGCCATCGGCGTACCTATATCGGTTCCATGCCGGGCAAGATCATCCAGTCGATGCGCAAGGCCAAGAGTTCGAACCCGCTCTTTCTGCTCGATGAAGTCGACAAGATGGGAATGGACTTCCGGGGGGATCCGTCGTCCGCTCTGCTTGAGGTTCTCGATCCGGAGCAGAATCATTGCTTCAACGATCACTATCTCGAAGTCGACTATGACTTGTCGAATGTCATGTTCGTCACGACGGCCAATACGTTGAGTATTCCCCCGCCGCTCATGGACCGCATGGAAATCATCCGTATCGCCGGCTACACGGAGGAGGAAAAGGTCGAGATCGCGCGCCGCCATCTGATTCCGGCAGGGCTCAAGAAGCACGGTCTTGGGCCCAAGGAATGGTCAATCGACGACAGTGGTCTCATTACCATAATACGGCGCTATACTCGCGAGGCCGGCGTGCGAAATCTTGACCGCGAACTCGCCAAACTCGAACGCAAGGCGGTCAAACAGATTTTGTCCGGCAAAGCGAAGCAGGTCGCGATCGCCGACGACAACCTGCCGGATTTTCTCGGCGTTCCCAAATTCCGCTACGGCGAGGCGGAAACCGAGGATCAGGTCGGCGTGGTGACGGGCCTTGCCTGGACCGAGGTCGGAGGCGAATTGCTGACAATCGAAGGCGTGATGATGCCCGGCAAGGGGCGCATGACGGTCACCGGCAATCTCCGCGACGTCATGAAGGAGTCGATCTCAGCGGCGGCGTCATATGTCCGTTCACGCGCGGTCGATTTCGGCATCGAGCCGCCGGTGTTTGAGCGGCGCGACATCCACGTGCACGTTCCAGAGGGCGCGACACCCAAGGATGGTCCATCGGCGGGTGTTGCCATGGCGACAGCAATCGTCTCGATCATGACCGGCATCCCGATTCGGCGCGACATCGCGATGACTGGCGAGATTACTTTGCGCGGCAGGATTCTGCCGATTGGCGGGCTCAAGGAAAAATTGCTCGCCGCGCTGCGCGGTGGCCTCAAGAAAATTTTGATTCCCGAGGAAAACGCCAAGGATCTGGTTGAAATTCCAGATCCGGTCAAGAATGCGCTCGAAATCGTGCCGGTCTCGCGCATGGAAGAGGTCTTAAGCCATGCCCTGGTTCGCCAGCCGGTGGCGATAGTTTGGGAAGAGGAAGCGAAGCCGCTCGCTCCGCTTTCGTCCGAGGAGGACACCCCCGGCGCCATCACTCATTAGACAGAGCATCCAGAGCGAATCCGGAAGCTTTTCTCCGGGAGGAGGGCACCCGGGGGGAGGCGTTAATGCGCCATACTCCAAGTCGCTCCCCAGGCTTGCAGCGTCTTGCGAATCCATGGCATTTGAGGTCCGATCAGCACCGCCTCGGTCGTGGCGCCGCAAGAATGTCCGTTGACGCCATTGGCCCTAATCGCCACGGCGACGAGAGCCGGTTGACCGATGGCGAAGACCGGCGCTCCGGAATCGCCCGTGCAACCGCCAAGTCCGGTCCCACCGGGATCGGTAAGCCAAACAAGAAATGGCGATCTCGGACCCCTTGCGACCAGAATGCCCGCCCGCAAGACACCTGACGTTCCGCTCACGCTTTCATCCGCACGGCCAAAACCTGCGATGCGAAACGGCTGCCCGGTCGCGACCGGGCGGGAATCCGCGAGTTCGATGGGTTTAAACCCGGGAGGCAACGGCTCGGCGAGGCGCAAAAGCGCAAGATCGATGGAAATTAAATGTTTTCGCCCGATTTTGGGCCGGAATTCCGGGTGAACGGCGATCGAAGCAATATCGACGAAAACCAGCTGGCTATGGCCGCCGCGATAAAATACCCGCGTGTCGGAAAGATTGGAGACGCAGTGGGCGGCGGTCAGGACAACGTTCGGAGCGATGACGCTCGCGGTACAAAAGCTCGCGCCGCCGCCACGTTTGTCCAATACCGCAACGACATAAGGCGCGAATTCTGGCGCCTCTCGGGCAGGACCAACCAGACCAATTACCGGCGCCGGTAAGACCATGCCGGACAGGCAAGTCA
>DATARJ010000189.1:0-1911 GCA_036264205.1 Methylocella sp. | reverse complement strand
CGCGCGGCGGCATCGGCGACGGACGGCCCGTCCTCCCGCTCCGGTTCGGCCGCAAGGGGCATGAAATAACTGTCGACCCGGCCACTAGGCCGTTTGACATCGAGGATCGGGAGAACAAAGCGACTCTGCCCGCCGTTGCGGAGCACGGCAAAATCCTTCACCGAGACATTGGCGGGTGGCGCCTCGTCGGGATCAAACCACCGTCGCGAGGCAAGGAAACGGGGCACAACCGTGCGCTCGAATGCGATGAGCTCACGCCCGGCGAGAATCGTTTCAAGCTTGCCGGTGGCGACCAATGTGAACAGTCCCGGCGCTGGTTGCTGATCGTGGCGATCCTTGCTTGCATCGGCCGCCTCGAGCCGGAACCAGAAAAAACCGTAGGCCGGCAAGGTCAAGAGATAGGACCGCGACTCGATCGCCGGAAACTGACTGCCGGCGGTAAGCTCGATGGGCACGGCATCCTTGAATTCGGCGAGGTCCAGTTCGACCGCTTGCGCCGCTCGCGACACATTTGCGACGCAGAGAATACGCTCGGCCGACATTTCGCGCAGATAGGCCAAGACCTTGCGGTTCGAAGGATAAAGAAACCGCAGCGTGCCTCGCCCAAAGGACACATGCGAACGCCGTACCGCGATCATCCGGCGCATCCAGGTCAAGAGGCTCGACGGGCTCGCGAGCTGTGCTTCGACATTAACGGCACTGAAACCGTAGACTGGATCCTGGATCGCGGGCAGGAAGAGCTTGGCTGGGTCGGCACGGCTGAAGCCGCCATTGCGATCGAGGGACCATTGCATCGGCGTGCGCACGCCGTCCCGGTCGCCGAGATAGATATTGTCGCCCATGCCGATCTCATCGCCGTAATAAAGCACCGGCGTGCCGGGCATGGACAATAGGAGCGAATTCAGAAGCTCGATCTTGCGCCGGTCGTTTTCGAGCAAAGGCGCGAGACGGCGGCGAATGCCGAGATTGATCCGCGCCCGCGGGTCGGCGGCATAAAACGACCACAGATAGTCGCGCTCCTTGCCGGTTACCATGGCAAGCGTCATCTCGTCGTGGTTGCGGAGAAAGATCGCCCATTGCGCGCCGTCCGGGATCTCCGGGGTCTGCCGCATGATATCGGTGATTGGATGCCGGTCCTCCTGAGCCAGCGCCATGTAGATGCGCGGCATCAGGGGGAAATGAAAAGCCATATGGCATTCATCGCCCTGGCCGAAATATTGCGCGGTCTCTTCGGGCCAAAGATTGGCCTCGGCGAGAAGCATCCGGTCCGGATAGCGGGCATCGACAGCGGCTCTGATTTTCTTGAGGACCGCATGGGTCTCCGGGAGGTTTTCGCAATTGGTGCCTTCCCGCTTGATGAGATAGGGAATGGCGTCAAGGCGCAAACCATCGACGCCCATGTCGAGCCAATAGGCCATCACATCGAGCACGGCTTCGAGGACCCGGGGATTGTCGAAGTTCAAGTCTGGCTGATGCGCGTAGAAGCGATGCCAATAGAAAGCCTTTGCTTGATCGTCCCAGGTCCAGTTCGACTTTTCCGTGTCGAGAAAAATGATCGGAGCGTCCTTGTAGCCGCGATCCGTGTTCGCCCAAATATAGAAATTGCGCGCCGCCGAGCCGGGCTTGGCCGCGCGGGCACGCTGAAACCAGGGGTGCTGATCCGATGTATGATTGATAACGAGTTCGGTGATGACCCGCAGGCCCCGCTCATGCGCCTCGCGCACGAATCGTTTGAAATCCGGCAGGCTTCCAAAGGTCGGGTTTATTCCGCGATAGGAAGAAATGTCGTAACCGTCGTCGCGCAGTGGCGAAGGATAGAACGGCATCACCCAGATCGCGGTCGCGCCGAGATCCTTGATGTAATCGAGTTTCTGGGTCAGGCCGGCGAAATCGCCGATGCCGTCGTTGTTG
>DATARJ010000155.1:0-4886 GCA_036264205.1 Methylocella sp. | reverse complement strand
TCTGCAGGCGCTCTTGCGCACCAAGTCCATCGAGCAACTTCAATCCGAACTTGGCCGAGCCGGGCAGTTTCGTCGCGTGCTCGGTCTGTGGCAGCTCACCGCTATCGGCCTCGGCGGACTTGTTGGGGCCGGCATCTTTGTGCTCACGGGGGTCGTCGCCGCCACCCAAGCGGGGCCGGCCGTGTCGCTGTCGTTCGGGATCGCAGGCATCGCCAGCGCCGCCGCCGCCCTTTGCTACGCCGAGTTTGCCGGAATGATCCCCGTCGCTGGCAGCGCCTACACTTATGGCTACGCCGTGCTTGGCGAACTCGTGGCGTGGGTTATTGGTTGGGATCTGCTGCTCGAATATGCGCTGGTCGTCGCCGTCGTCTCGATCGGCTGGTCGGGCTATTTGCAAGCCCTGCTCAGCCAGCTTGGCCTGATGCTCCCCAGCTGGGCAATGGGCGCGTCAGAAACAGGCCCAGGCCACGTCTTGGACCTGCCCGCAATGCTCGGGAGCCTTGCGGTCGCGGGCCTCCTGACGCTGCGCATCGAATGGGGGGCGCGCTTCAACGCGGCCATGGTGATCATCAAGATCGCGGCGGCCGTCCTCGTCATCGCCGCCGGTCTGCCTCATGTGCGCACCGCCAACTGGCATCCCTTTATGCCCTACGGCTTCGGAGGAGTGGCCGAGGGGGCTGCCGTCGTTTTCTTTGCGGTCTTCGGCTACGATACCCTCACCACCGCCGCCGAAGAGGCTCGCGACCCGCAGCGTCAGCTCCCCCGCGCTGTTCTGCTCTCGCTAGGCATCTCTCTCGCGCTCTACATCACGATGTCTTTGGTCCTCACGGGCATGGTACGCTACGACACGCTGAACAATGCCGCTCCCGTTGCGGCCGCGTTCACCGCGATTGGTCTGCACTGGGTGACGCTCTTCGTGTCCGCGGCGGCGGTGGCCGGTATCACCAGCGTCATGCTCGCCTTCCTGCTGGGCTGTGCCCGCATATGGTTCGCCATGAGCCGTGACGGGCTGCTTCCCGCGTGGTTCGCCCAGGTGCACCCGCGGTTCCGCACGCCCCACCGCCCTACGCTGATTGCGGGAGGACTTACGGCTCTCGTCGCGGGTTTCTTTCCGATCAAGGAGGTTGCCGAATTGGTGAACATCGGAACGCTCTCGGCTTTTGTGATTATCTGCCTCGCGGTCATCGTGCTACGGCGAACCCGGCCCGATGTCCGGCGCACTTTCCGGACGCCCCTCGTCCCCTGGATACCCCTAGCTGGCATCGGCTTCTCCCTTTGGTTGCTATCAAAGCTCCCTGCCGTCGCCTGGGAACTGTTCATTGTTTGGATGGCGCTCGGCCTCCTGCTCTATATTTCGTACGGCCGCCGGCACAGCGTTCTCGCAACTAGGGGAAGCGTGCCCATCGAAGGCAAATCGGTGCGCGACGCCAAGAATTAGGATGCGCTCCTTATAGAAATTATAACGGTAGCGCTAGCCGGCTGCCGCCAGTCTTTTGGCGACCTCGCGCTTGATAGCCAGCGCGCCGCGCGAAAGCCCAGCATCGCTCTCTTTCAACAAAAAAGCATCGAGGCCACCGCGATGTTCAACCGTGCGCAGCGCCGAGGCGCTCACCCGCATGCGGAACTTGCGCTGCAACACATCGGATATTAACGTCACATTGCAGAGGTTCGGCAAAAACCGCGTCCGCGTTTTGTGGTTCGAATGGCTGACCAGATTTCCGGTCTGCACGGCCGTGCCGGTCAATTCACAACGACGGGGCATTCGCTTTTCCTCGCTATACCTCGGCCGATCAGATCACTACTACCGCAAAGGCCCGCGGGCGAGTCTTCCATTGCGCAGGATGGGAAGAGGCGTGTCTTAGGCTAGGGTCCGACCAGCGTCAAGGCCGGGCGATGGAAAACCGTGGGAGACCGGGTGAAGTGTGTGGAAAGTAAAGCGCTGATTCCGTAGGGATCCTCTAATTCGATTTGCGGATGGATGGCAATGGCTTATGTGCCGTTGCGCGGTCAGTTTTTCATATCTGGCGGCATCGTCTTGTTCTTGGTGTGGGGCCATTCGCTGTCCGCCCTCTGACCGACCCCGGGATTGGAGCGCCATGATAGCTCGTTCCCAATGACACCTGGTGCTCGCATCGCCGCGGCGATTGAAGTCGTGGAAGCAATCGAAGCCCGCAAAAGACCCGCCGCCGATGCGCTGAAGGATTGGGGTCTCTCCCACCGGTTCGCGGGCTCGGGAGACCGTGCCGTGATCGCCTCGCTTGTCTTCGACGCGCAGCGCAAGCGCGCTTCCTCCGCGTTCCTGATGGCTGACGAAACGCCCCGCGCGAGCGTGCTTGGCGCCTTGCGCCAGGTGCGGGATATGAGCGCCGGCGCGCTGGCGGCGCTTTGTTCGGGCGAGGGGCATGCGCCACCCCCACTCAACGCAGGAGAGGTGGAACGGCTTTCGGCAGGCGACCTGACCGGGGCGCCAAGTTTTGTGGCGGGCGATTTTCCCGCGTGGCTGGAGCCTTCGTTGGCCGCGGTCTTCGGGCCGGCCGCTGTCGCGGAGATGAGCGCGCTTGCCACACGCGCGCCAGTCGATCTGCGCGTCAACACATTAAAAACGACGCGCGAGAAGGTGCTCGCGGGTCTCGCGTACCTCCGCGCGGCTCCAACGCCGTATTCCCCTTCGGGGTTGCGTTTGCCCCTGGCGCCGGACGGGCGCGGCCCGGCGCTTGCGGCCGAGCCCACCTACATCAAAGGCCTCGCCGAAATTCAGGACGAAGGCTCGCAGCTCGCCGCGATTCTTGCCCTCGCAAAACCAGGCGAACAGGTGCTCGATCTTTGCGCGGGCGCGGGCGGCAAAACCTTGGCGCTTGCCGCGTCGATGCAAAACAAGGGTCAGATCCACGCGACCGACCGCGATGCGGCAAGACTCATGCGGAGCATCGCCAGATTCGAACGCGCCGGGGTGCGTAACGTTCAGTTGCATGCGCCACGAGGGAAAAACGATGTGCTCGCTGGTCTCGAAGGACGCTGCGATCTTGTTTTCGTCGATGCGCCATGCACCGGCACGGGCACCTGGCGGCGCAATCCGGACGCCAAATGGCGGATAAGACCGGGCGCCCTCGCGATCCGTATCGCGGAGCAGGACCGGGCACTGGAGGAGGCTGCGCGTTTCGTGAAACCGCGCGGCCGGATTCTTTATGCAACTTGTTCGGTTCTTCGCGAGGAAAATGAAGACAGGCTCGCGGCGTTTCTCGCCTCTCATGCCGACTATAAAAGCCTTCCGGCGCAAGAGCTGGCGGAGATGGCGCGGATGCCGGGCCTTGGGGCGTTCGCCTCGCGATTTGGTTTTGGTCTGCGTCTCACTCCGCTGACGAGCGGAACCGATGGTTTCTTCATCGCCATGCTCATGCGTTGCTAGAGCACGATCGTTTCAGGAGCAGGAATTTCGATTATTGCGCCCGTGCCGTGGCGGAGCAGTCTTGCTGGCGCGGTTTGGATGCCGGGTTTTAGAAATGGCGCAGAGGGCTTGCCGGTTGCCGCCGTTTTGGGCAAAGTCAGGGTTTGCGTTCAAGTAACCTGTGATGGGAGACGGCGCGTGAATATTTTGCGGCTTGTGCTGTTGGGCCTTGCCGCCCTTGCCGGGATAACTACCGGCGCCGCCCTTCTGCAACAGGCGATCCGCCCGGAAACGCGGCCCGCGCCCTTGATCGCAACGGCGTCCCCGGGCCCGGGCGAGGCGGGGACGTCACCTGATGAAATCGAAGCCGTCCGGCGCGCGGTTGAGGAAAAGCTCAAAACGGCGCCAGAATACGCGGCCTTCTTCGACCGCCTGAAAAGTGTCTTTCCCTCGGAATACGAGTCTTTTCTCGCGGTCTTTGCCCAGCGTTCCGCCGCAAGCGGCGAGATTGCAAGCGCCGATCTCCTTACGGCGGAAGCAGTCCGCTCCTTGCGCCTTTCCCGCGGGATACTGGCGGCCAAAGCCGGCCGGCAGGCTCTGGAACATATCTTTGAATTGCATTTCGCAATGTTGCGAGCGCTCGCGGCTAAGGATCCGCACCTATGCGTCAATTTTCTCTATGGCGGCGACAGCCCCGCCTTTTTGAAATTTTCGGCGCAAAATCGTGGTCTTGTCGCCGCCATGGCGATTGCTGGCATCGACGCCATCCATGATGGCGAAATCCAGCGGATCGAGAGGCCGGCACCGACCGGGCCGGATTTCGACGCGCTCGAAAAGGTTCTGCGCGCTAAAGGTCTCGACACCCCGGAAATCGAAGCGCTTCTCGACGGCAAGGTTGGCGATCCACCCATCGCCGCCGCAAAAATGTGCCGTGCCGGTCAGGTCTATCTTGAAACCCTCGCCGGGATGCCAGAGTCCACCCGGTTGCGAATTTACGGTCTAGCTGTCGAACTCATGGCGCGATCGTGATTGCAATCGCGCGATCCTGCTTCGCCCCGGAGTCGAGCTTAGCGGAGAATGTCCGGTCTCCAGCGTGGCGATATTATTGGGTCACGCGCCTCGGTCGCACCCCCTGTTCAGGGGGTGCGGATGTGGGTACCGTCGCCAGCACCCATCGGCGGCATTCCCCTCAAGGCCCGCGAGTTTCTGGCCGCTCCGGCGGCGACAATAAGACCCGCCAGAGAATCGCCAAGGCCGCGCATTGCAGCAAGACGGAGACAGCGGCGAGCGCCGGCACGGACCAGTCGTAAAGTACGCCGAGCAAACTGCTCCCGGCGAACCAGGCGAGGCCATAGGCGGCGTTGAAAATGCCATAGGCGGTGCCCCGTTGCGAAGCAGGCGCCAGCGGCGCGATTGCCGCGCGCATCACCGATGCCTGGGCGCCCATGCCGATGCCCCACAACACCATGCCGGTCATCGCCGCGGCCGGGCCACCAAGGAA
>DATARJ010000134.1:0-4624 GCA_036264205.1 Methylocella sp. | reverse complement strand
CGATCTTTTTTGGAAAGGCAAACTTCTCGTCGAGCAGAAATCGGCCGGACGCAGCCTGACGCCCGCGCGACGGCAGGCGCTCGATTATTTTCCGGGCCTCAAGGAGCACGAGCTGCCGCGCTATATTCTCTTGTCGGATTTTCAGAATTTCGAACTTTACGATCTCGATATCGCGCCGGACCGGCCGGTGTGCTTCCGGCTCCCGGAGCTACCGGATCACGTTCAAGACTTTGGCTTCATCGCCGGCCAGGAGCGGCGGGTTTTTCGCGACCAAGATCCTGTCAATATTCTCGCTTCCGAAATCATGGGGGCGCTGCACGACACGCTCGACGAGGCGGGCTACCGCGGCCACAAGCTCGAACGATTCTTGGTGCGTCTTTTGTTTTGTCTCTTCGCCGACGACACAGGGATTTTCCAGCCCCCCGGCATTTTTCAGGAGTTTTTAAGCGACCGCACGCGCGTGGATGGGACGGACCTCGGCCCGATGCTCTCAAAACTTTTCGAGGTTCTCGACACGCCGGGGACGGAGCGCGGCAAAAGGCTCGACGGATATTTAGCCCGCTTTGATTATATCAATGGCGGTCCGGCGATGCCTTCGCGCCAGGCCGTAACGACCGCGACGATTTCAGTGAATGAATATTTCCCCATGCAGACGTCCGTAAGTGAATGCTCGTGCTATTACTTGCAATAAATTAACTGATAGTATAACGTTAAGTTAACAAACTCAAATCATAAAAATTGTCTTTACTTCACGTTTGATTTACTGAATCATATAAACCTTGCATTCAGTGTGTTGCTTAAACTGGTTTTCACTTGTGATTCGTATTTTGGTTGCAGGACGCGCCGGCAGGCATGCCGCCACAACGCTAAAGACGAGGTTAATCCTATGATGAGTGCCCTGAAAAGCGAGGCCGCGCAGCTTGGTGCCGGATATGCCGAGGTTCGGCCGGCCTATCTCGAGGCTTTGCGGTTGGTCGAGAGGTTGCATCGCCGCCTTCTCGACGTGATCAAGGACGAATTCGACCGGCGCGGCCGCAGCGACGTCAATGCCGTGCAAGCCTTGCTGCTTTATAACATCAGCGACAAAGAATTGACCGCCGGCGAATTGCGCACCCGCGGTTATTATCTCGGTTCGAACGTCTCTTACAACGTCAAGAAGCTGGTCGAAACCGGCTATCTGCATCATGCTCGCTCGCGCATCGACCGCCGCGCCGTGCGAATCAGCCTGACCGATAAGGGCAGGGATGTACACAACATCGTCTCCGGGCTCTATGACAAGCACGTCGCCACGGTGGAGCAAATCGGCGGAATCAACTCCGGCGAGTTTACAAAGCTTAACCAATCGCTGGTCCGGCTCGAACGTTTTTGGACAGACCAGATAAGGTACAGGCTGTGACGCGCGGGCCCCGATGCCAAGCCGAAGATTAAGCGTGACCGCGCGAGTCGTTGCCCAGGGTTATTTTTCACGAGGCCATATTTCGAACCTAAATGCCACAAATTCGCCGTCGTGTTTGTGCCTTTGTCACCGCTGCGGCGCCAACTCAAAAGACGAGTCAGTCACGCGCCTTTGTCTGGCGTTTGAGTGCTCAATAGGTCTTTAAGAAGCTCTTCCAAACCAATGACGCCGCTGGCCGCGAGACCCGGACCCGCCGAATCGCCCGAGGTCGAGATGCGGTCCGCGCGAGCACCGGGGCACACTCCCGCCGCCGGATGAGTATTGGAAGACCATGGTATTGGAGGTCGGGGCATTGGGATTCGGGACGAAAAAGGATTTGTTGTACCTGCCGTATCGTCATTTTCATCCTATTGGGCGCGCCGCGGCGGTCGTGGCAACCGCGTTCGGGTTATCCCATGCCGCAGCCGCGGGGCTGGGCGACCCGCCCTTTGGCGAGCAGGCCGAGTGGGCGCAACGCTACGATGCGGATCCGCGCCTTTCGGTGAGCCGCTCGAACACGCCGGTTCTCGCGGTGGAAACTTTCGCGGCGACCGAACAGGCGATCGAAACCTACCGTCAGATCGTCGCCAACGGTGGCTGGGTCGCCGTTCCCGCGGGACAGACGCTGAAACTAGGCGTAAGCGGCCGGGCCGTGGTCGCCCTGCGAAGGCGTCTCGCGGCATCGGGCGATCTCGATCCCTCGGCCGGGGCTTCGCCGGTCTTCGATTCCTACGTCGATGCCGCGGTGAAGCATTTCCAGGCCCGCCACGGGCTGCTCCAAAGCGGCGTGGTTTCAAAGGAAACCTTTATCGCGCTCAATGTCCCGGCCGATGTCCGGCTGCATCAGCTCGAGGTGAACCTCGTCCGGTTGCGCTCCTATTCCGGCAATCTTGGCGAACGTTTCGTCATGGCGAATATCCCGGCGATGGCCGTCGAGACGGTCGAGAACGGCGTCGTCGTGACGCATCACGCGGCGGGCGTTGGCAAGATCGACCGCCAATCGCCAGTCATGATGACAAAGGCGATCGACATTAATTTCAATCCGTATTGGACCGTGCCCGCCTCAATCATCCGCAAGGATTTGATCCCGCGCATGCAAAAGGATCCGAACTATCTGGCCGACCATAAGATCCGGATCTTCAACAAGGACGGTCAGGAGCTGCAATCCGATCAGATTAATTGGAACTCGCTCGATGCGGTCAATTACAATTTCCGCCAGGATCCGGGCGGCGATCTCAATTCGCTTGGAGTCGTGCGCATCAATATCAACAATCCCTATGGTGTCTATATGCATGACACCCCCGAAAAAGGCATTTTCGGCGACGACGACCGGTTTGTGTCGTCCGGTTGCATCCGGGTCCAGAATGTTCGCGACTATGTAACTTGGCTGCTCAAGGACACTCCCGGTTGGGATCGCGAGCATATCGACGCAGCGATCCGCTCCGGCGAGCGCGTGGATGCCAAGCTCGCGACCCCGATTCCGGTGTATTGGGTGTACATCACCGCGTGGGCTACGCCCGAGGGTCTTGCCGAGTTCCGCGAGGATATTTATCAGCGCGACGGCTTTGGGCCGGATACGGCTGACGCTTCACCGGCCCCGCTCCCGCAAGTCCAACCGCAGCCAGAACCCCGCGCGGTCAGCGCCCGCAGCCCCGCCCTCGAACCCATGACCGACGACGAATAATCCGCGTGGACAACCGGCGAACGGCGCCTGGGCGATAAGCCACGATAACTTTCGCCTCCGGTGCTATTGTTGAGCGATGCGAAATTCGACGCGCCGGTCGTCGCGCCGGCGATTTTTCAGTCTACCGTTGCTGCGGCCTTCCGTTGTCCCGTTGTTGGCTGAGGAATCGGAACTCCCGTAGCCTTTCGCGCTCAGCATGGCGGAACTGACCCCGGCATCGACGAGGAGTTGGCGCACGGCGTCAGCACGCCGTTGCGACAACTTCCTATTGGCGGCTGGATTACCGGCGTTGTGCGTGTAGCCGTTGATGTGAACCACCATTCCAGCAGGCAATTGCTTCATCAGGCCGGCCGCCTGCCGCAAGAGAGCCTTGCCGCGCGACGGAACCCTGGCGCTATTGGGAGCGAAATAAATGACCGGCAGGTGAAGGGCCGGCTGATTCGGAGCGCCGCCTGGGTTTTTGCCGCTGAAGCCAGAATTAAGCGCCGATGACGCCGCCGCCGTTTTGGTCGCGCCGCTCCCTGCCAGAGTAGCAACCGCGAATTGGGGCCCGAGAACGGATTTCACCGAACTTATGATCCGATCGCGATCCGCCTCAGGGATCGTTCCCCCGACACTAGCGGCATTTCCTTCAAATACCGCCTGCGATCCCGGGGTCTTGAAATTATCGAGCACTGCCTTGAGATCCTTCGTCCAGCCCGCCTGGCCGGCATGCTGGTCCACCGCGAGATCGCCGGTAATTTTATCGGCTCCGAACACCGTCTTCAGCGAGTCGATGATTGCGGTGCGCGTAGCGTCGTCTCCGACCGTGCCGGAGTAGACGACGAGGCCGTTCTCATTGCTAAGCGCTAAGCGCGCTGGGACCGACGGCGCGGGCGGGGTTGCGACCGGCGCGTTTTGCGCCATGAGGGGCGCAGACTGTACGGCCACACGAGCGCCACTGCTTCCCGATGATATCGCGTATCCAAAAAATCCGAGCGTAAGTAGCAGACAGACGCCTGGAATGAGCAACCGGCCGAGCCCGGGAGCCGCGCCGGCTGCCACGCTGCTCGGTGGAATTTGCGCTGCTCCAGGCAGCGTAATTTCGTCGGCGTGGGGAGATGGAAGGGCAAGGTCGACGAAACCGCCTTGTGCAAACTGGCCGATGATTTTGGGTATCGCATAGCCCAAAATCGTTCTCGCGAAGCGTTGGCTTACATCGGCTTTATCGGCAATCTCGCTAATGACGCCGGAGCCTAGTGTCTCCTCTACCTCCTGCCCCGAAAGCGGCACGGCATCATCCGTTCCTGCCACCCAGGAAGCAACCTCCGCGGCAAAACCTGCGGCCTTGAACCTCTCCAGGAAACCGCTCACGCCACCTGGCTGTCGAGCGATCAGATCCACGGTCTCCTCAATAAGCGAACGGCCCTTGGGTCCGAGATGGTATCGCGCGCTGATTTCTTGAATGAGCTTGTCAAAAGAAATGAGCTTGTCAAAAGTCGCCATTTTACCTTCGCCTTTTCTCG
>DATARJ010000130.1:0-2201 GCA_036264205.1 Methylocella sp. | reverse complement strand
TGAACCGCGCCAAAGGCCCCGCGGTGCGCGGCCCAAGGGCGCAAACCGACAGAAGACTCTACCGGGAGGCGATGCAGGCGGCGATCCGGGACATCAAACATCTCAGCGTGATCGAAGCCGAGGCGGCCGACATTCGCTTGTAAAACGGCCGCGTCGAAGGCATCGAGACCGCCAAGGGCGAAACGATCGGCTGCGGGGCGCTCGTCCTGACGACGGGAACTTTTTTGCGCGGCGTCATCCATATCGGCACCAAAACTTTTCCGGCGGGACGGATGGGGGAAAGCCCGGCGATCCGCCTCGGCGAGAGGCTACAGGAACTCGGCCTTGGCCTTGGGCGACTCAAGACCGGAACGCCGCCAAGGCTCGATGGCGGCACGATCGAGTTCGACACGCTTGAACGCCAGAGCGGCGATGCCGAGCCGGAGCCCTTTTCCTTTCTGACCGAGGCGATCCGCAGCCCGCAGGTCGATTGCTTCATCACCCACACAACTCCAGAGGGCCATGCGATCATCGAAAAAAATCTCGGGGCATCGCCCGTCTACTCCGGCGCGATCTCGGGCCGGGGGCCGCGCTATTGCCCCTCGATCGAAGACAAGGTGGTCCGGTTCAAGGAGCGCGAGGCGCATCAGATTTTCCTCGAACCGGAGGGACTGGACGATACCACCATCTATCCAAACGGCATTTCGACCTCGCTCCCCGAGGAAATTCAGGAGCAATTTCTCCATACCATTCCCGGCCTTGCCAAAGCCAAAATGCTGCGGCCCGGTTATGCGATCGAATATGATTTCATCGACCCGCGGGCCTTGCGCCCGAGCCTCGAGACAAAAAAAATTCACGGGCTTTTTCTCGCCGGGCAGATCAATGGCACGACAGGCTACGAGGAGGCGGGCGCGCAAGGCCTTGTCGCGGGGCTCAATGCCGCATTGCGCGCCGGCGCCAAGGACCCCCTCATTTTCAGCCGCTCGGACGCCTATACCGGCGTCATGATCGACGATTTGGTGATGAAGGGGGTGAGCGAGCCCTACCGCATGTTCACCTCCCGCGCCGAATATCGCTTGTCGCTGCGCGCCGACAACGCCGATCAGCGGCTGACGGCTTGGGGTGCCGGTCTCGGCTGCGTCGGCGCGGAGCGGCGGCGGGCCTATGCCATGAAAGAGGCGGCCCTCTCCCACGCGCGGGCGTTGCTCGAAAATTTGAGCCTCACCCCGAGCGAGGCGACGCGGCACGGGCTCAAGGTCAATTGCGACGGAAACCGCCGGACCGCTTTCGACCTCCTGGCCTTGCCCGGCGTTTCGATTGCGAGTCTGCGGGCGATCTGGCCGGAGCTTGGCGGGATCGCCCCAAAGGCCGCCGCGCAAATCGAAGTCGATGCCAAATACGCGGTGTACCTCGACCGCCAGGCGAAGGACATCGAAGCCTTCCGCCGCGACGAGGCGCTGACCATCCCCGATGATGTCGATTATGCTCTCCTGCCAGGCCTTTCCAACGAAATCCGGGCGCGGCTCGACCTTATCCGGCCGCGCACCATGGGCCAGGCCGAACGAATCGAAGGAATGACGCCCGCCGCCATGACTCTTTTGGCCGCCAAGCTTCGCCGCGCGGGCGCGAGATCTTGAGCGTTGCGAAAAGCAAAGTGAGCATTCCACGATCCGCGCACCCTCTCCTCGCGGACCTTCCGGAGGAGACGCTGCGGCGGTTGGAAATCTACGCAAATCTCCTTGAAAAATGGCAGCGCGCCGTCAATCTCGTCGGCAAATCGAGCTTGGACGATCTCTGGATCAGGCATTTCGCCGATTCGCTCCAGGTTTCGGAGGCGGTGCCCGAGGCGCGGCGTTGGCTCGATCTCGGCTCGGGCGCCGGATTTCCGGGGCTGGTGACGGCGATCAAATTCGCCGATGAGCCGGGCGCGCTTGTTCATCTCGTCGAGGCGAATCAACGCAAATGCGCCTTTCTGCAAACCGTTATTCGCGAAACATTGGCGCCCGCGATCGTCCACTGCGGCCGACTCGAAAAAATCCTGCCCGGCTTCGACGAGCAGATTGACGCGGTGAGCGCGCGCGCGCTGGCGCCGCTCGAAACGCTCCTCGGCTACACGGAAAAATTCATCGACCAGGGCGCGGTTGGGGTTTTTTCCAAGGGAAAACTCTTTGGGGCGGAATTGACCGATTCATTAACCGCCGGTAAATATTTAATCATGATGA
>DATARJ010000117.1:0-5740 GCA_036264205.1 Methylocella sp. | reverse complement strand
CTGAGCCCTCATGCTGAGGAGGGTCCGAAGGACCAGCCGTGCGGTGCATCTTCGAGACGCCCACTTCGTGGGCTCGTCATCCTTCGAGACGCGCGCTTCTCGCGCCCTCAGGATGAGGGGGAAGATTTTGTCACAGGCGCTAAAGCCGCGTCCATTGTTCGAGAACCGAGAGGACCGTGCCGGTGAGGCGCTCAAGATCCTCCTCACCGATGGTAAAGGCAGGCGTCAGATAGACAATATTGCGGAAGGGCCGCACGAAGACTCCTGCTTCGATAAACCTGCGCCGCAACGCGGAAAGATCGTCGATGCGATCGAGTTCGACGACGCCGATCGCGCCTTTCACCCGCACGTCGCGCACATGCGGCAACTGGCGGGCCGGTTCGAGCCCGCGGGCAAGCACTTTGGAAATGGCCGCGACTTGGTCCAGACGCGGTTCGCACGCGAAGAGATCGAGCGATGCGTTGGCGGCGGCGCAGGCGAGCGGATTGGCCATAAAAGTCGGGCCATGCATCAGCGCATGGTCTGGCGCGTCCGACAAAAAAGCGTCGAAAACTTTGCTCGTGGCAATCGCCGCGCCAAGTCCCATGGTCCCGCCGGTCAACGCCTTCGAGAGGGTGATAATGTCCGGGGTGACGCCCGCCGCCTCGCAGGCGAACATCGTTCCGGTGCGCCCAAAGCCAGTAAAAATCTCGTCGAAAATCAGGAGGAGGCCGTGCCGGTCGGCCGCCGCTCGCAAATGCCGCAGCACTTCCGCATCGTGAAACACCATGCCGCCCGCGCCTTGCACAAGTGGCTCGGCGATAATGCCCGCGAGTTCGTGCGCATGACGCTCCAGCAGAGCATCGAAGGTTTGCGTGGAAGGCGCATCGAGGGGCAGCTCCGCGATGATTTGTCGCGGCAAGACCTTGGCGAAGAGGCTGTGCATTCCTTCCTCGGGGTCGCAGACCGACATCGCGGCAAACGTATCGCCGTGATAGCCGCCCTTGAACGCAAGAAAGCGGCTACGCTGCGCAACGCCTTTATTGAGCCAGGACTGCACCGCCATCTTCATCGCGACTTCGACCGCGACCGAGCCGCTGTCGCAGAAAAAAACCCGGTCGAGTCCCGCAGGTAATAACTCCGCGAGCCGCCGCGCCAGATCGAGTGCGGGCTCATGCGCGAGACCGCCGAACATAATGTGCGGCATCCGGCCGAGCTGCTCTAAGACCGCCGCGCGAATATGCGGGTGGTTGTATCCATGGCAGGCGGTCCACCAGCTCGCGATCCCGTCGATGAGCTCGCGGCCGTCGTTGAGAAAAATGCGGCTCCCTTGCGTGCGCGCGACGGGCAGCGGGTCCGACGCCGTCTTCATCTGCGTGTAGGGCAGCCAAATATGACCAATGCCGCGCGCAAACCAGTCCGCCGGTGCGCTGCTCATTTGTTGCCTCCAATGATCCATGACGCCGCGTCCGCCGCAGTCGGGTCGGGGCTACCCAAACCCCGCGCGGCCACTTATGTTGCGAGCGTTTCCCCCGCCGCGACTTGGACAGATCATGGCCACCCATAGCACGCCGCATTACCACAACCAGCCAGGCATTCCGCTAGTGCGGGTCGGCGCCAAGGAATTCATGTGCGTCGGCGCATTGCCGCCCTTCGACCACCCACATATTTTCATCGACATGGGCGACGACAATGACTCGATCTGTCCCTATTGCTCGACGCATTATGTTTATGACGCGCGTCTCGATGGAGGGTGCGAACCGCCGGAATGCGCTTTCGAGCCCGGTCTCGATTCTGAACATTCTGAATCCGGGGCAAAGCCAGCAATTGAACGCGCCTGAGCTGCCGCGATGAACCCGCTGCATGCGGTGATCGCCGGAGCCGGGATCGGCGGGCTTTGCACTTCATTATGCCTGGCGCGGGGCGGCTGGCAGGTCAGCCTCTACGAAAAAGCGAAAGTTCTCGAAGAGACGGGGGCAGGCCTCCAGCTCTCGCCGAACGCCAGCGCGATTCTGGGAAGGCTCGGCGTGATCGAGCGCCTGACGCGCTTCGCTCTTCGCCCGAAAGCGATTAGAATCCGCCGCGCGCGGGATGGCGCGACCCTTGCGGTGATGCCGCTCGACGACGCAGAGCGGCGCTGGGGCGCGCCCTATCTTCTCGTGCACCGCGCCGATCTCCAGCGCGCGTTGCTGGAAGCCATCGCGCGAGAATCCAGCATAAGACTTCAAACTGGAGCCGCTGTCGCGGGCTTTGCTTCCGGCGAAAACTCCGTCGCAATTGCCATCGAACGAGGGGTGGTCCGGCTGAAGGCGGCGGGCGATTGCCTGATCGGCGCGGATGGAGTGCGCTCCTTCGTGCGGCAAAGGCTCGGCGCCGAAAGCGCACGATTTTCGGGCCGGACCGCCTGGCGCGCGACGGTCGATGCTGTCCACGCGACACCCGCGATGCGCCGCGAGGAGATAGCCCTTTGGCTCGGGCGCAAGGCACATCTCGTCCATTACCCCTTGCGGGGCGGCGCCGTCATCAATGTTGTCGCGATCGTGGACGAGGATTTTTGCCCGGATGGAGTGGACTTCTGGTCGACGCCAGCGGACCGGAGCTTTCTCGAGGCGCGCTTCTCGCGATGGGCCGAACCCGCGCGGAAATTGCTGCGTGTTGCTCCCGATTGGCGCAAGTGGCCGCTTTTCGATTGCAAGCCGACTGCGAGCTGGGTTGCAGGGCGGGTGGCGCTCATGGGCGATGCGGCGCATCCCATGCTGCCGTTCCTGGCCCAGGGCGCGGCCCAGGCCATCGAGGACTCAGCCGCCTTAGGCGAAGTTTTGGCAGGCACCCAAAATATCGAAACGAGTCTCCGCTCCTATCAAGAGATGCGGTACCGCCGCGCGGCGCGGGTGCAGAAGGAGTCGCGCAGGCAAGCCAAAATCTACCATCTTGCCGGTCCGGCGGCGCTTCTCCGCGATATGGCTTTGCGCACTCTTGGTTCGCAAAAAATGCTCGCCCGCTACGATTGGCTCTATGCTGCGCATCCTGCCAACAGGCATGAGGGATGAGCGAGCGTGCATAGTCGTCGGTCGCTGGGCGGCAAAGTCGGCGCTTGCAAAACTGCCTCTCAATGCGCTAATCTAGTCAGAATGACTAGAAGAGCAAAAACTCCGCCCAAGCCGACAGAACCGCCGCGTCCGCCGGGCCGTTGGCTCCTCCAGGACGCCAAGGCCCGCTTCAGCGAGTTGGTGCGGCGCGTCCACAGCGAAGGGCCGCAGCATGTGACGGTCCACGGCCGCGATGAGGTTGTCGTTGTCTCGGCCGAGGAGTTCCGCCGCCTCAAGGGCGAACGGAGCGGCGGCGCGCTTATCGCCGCGATGCAAGCCTCGCCTTTCCGCGACATCGGCGTCGAACTGGGGCGCGACCAAATGCCGGTGCGCGGCGTGGATCTTTGACGGGTTGGCTGCTCGATACAAATATCCTCTCCGAGCTGCGCCGCCCAAAGCCCGAGCCGAAAGTGGCCGTCTTCATCGCCTCACAGCCGCTCGAACAGCTCTACGTCAGCGCCGTGACTTTTGCCGAAATCCGGTTCGGCATCGAACTCCTCGCCGACCCCAGCCGGCGCGCCGGACTCAACGACTGGCTCGCGCACAAGGTCCGGCCGATGTTCGAGGAGCGCGTCCTGCCCGTAACCGAAGAGATCATGTTCAAATGGCGACTGCTGGTCGAGGAAGGCCGCAAGGCCGGGCATACGTTCTCGCAACCCGATCTGATCATCGCGGCGACGGCGCTGTGCCACGGGCTGACCATTCTGTCCCGCGATAGCGCGATTATGAGCGCGCCCGCGCGCCGGTCATGGATCCGTGGCGGTAATGTTTCGCACGGACCTATGCAACGCGCAAACGTTTGAAGATCCCAGGGCACGAACTTATGCGAAGGTCGTGAATTCCGCACGCCCGGCTTCGATCAACTTTCGCTCGGCAAATCAGGTCAGCCGTGGCGGGGGTGTCGCGTTTTCTTTCCCGGTGTGACCGAACAATGTTCTGAACCGGACAAACGGCCGATGCGTGCGGCCGTTGCCGATGGCAGGCGCGTTAGGGCGCGGCGCCGATCGCGGCTGCCTTTTTCAAGAGCGCCTCCGCCATCCTTATGCTCGCGATATCGATCAGCCGGCCGTCGAGAGACACCGCACCCCTGCCGGCCTTGGCGGCATCGGCCATCGCGCTGACGATGCGGCGGGCCTTGGTCACCTCGGCGTCCGACGGCGTGAACACGCCATTGGCGAGCCCGACCTGCGAGGGATGGATCGCCCATTTTCCCTCGTAGCCCAGCACCGCGGCGCGCTTCGCCGCGGCGACAAAACCGTCCGCGTCCGAAAAATCCCCGAACGGACCGTCGATCGGACGCAAGCCATAGGCGCGGCAGGCGACCATCATGCGAGTCTGGGCCGCATGCCACTGATCGGCCCAGTAATAGGCGCGATTGCCGGAGGCGTCCTTGTCAGTGAGCACGCCGTAATCGGCGTTGACGCCGCCGATCACCGTGGTGCGTGCGCGCGTCGAGGCGGCATAATCGGCGACGCCGAAAGACATCGCCTCGAGCCGTCGGCTCGATTGCGCGATCGCCTCGACATTGGCCATGCCGAGCGCGGTCTCGATCAACACCTCGAAGCCGATCCGCTTTTCGCGTTTCTTGGCCGCCTCGATCTGGGTTACCAGCATGTCGACGGCATAGACATCGGCCGCGACGCCGGCCTTGGGGATCAAGATCATGTCGAGGCGCGGGCAGGCCTCGACGATATCGACGACGTCGCGGTACATGTAATGCGTGTCGAGACCGTTGATGCGGATCATCATTGTCTTGGAGCCCCAGTCGATGTCGTTCAGCCCGGCGATGATATTCTTGCGGGCCTGTTCCTTGTCGTCGGGGGCGACGGCATCCTCAACGTCCAGGAAAATAATGTCCGCCGCCGACTGCGCGGCTTTTTCGAACAATCCCGGATTGGACCCCGGAACCGCCAGTTCGGAGCGATGCAGGCGCGGCGTTGCCTGTTCGATGATCGTGAAGCTCATGCCTTTTCCTCTCTCTCGTTCCCCGTTGCCGGCCGCGGCCCGGTTCAGCCGGTGGCGCCAAGGCCGCTGGCGATGCAATTGATCGACAGCAGCAGGTTCGACTTATAGGCTTCCATGGCCTCTTCGGTTTCGCAAGCGCGGAACCGCCGCAACAGCTCGACCTGGTCGCGATTAACCTGGTTGATCGTCGGCAGACGGTGTGCGAGACGGGCACGGTAGCTCGGGAATCGTTCACCGATCTCGCGCTCCTGGCTGATCCGCAGGACCATCTCGCAGGTCAGCCTGAACTCTTGCTCGATCAGGGCGAAGATGGCATCGCGTTTGGCCGTGTCGGCGACAAGGCCTGCATACTCGCGGGCGATTTTCAGATCGACGAGGCATAGGGTTTTTTCGACCTCGCCAATAATCAGCCGGAACAGCCGCGACTCGGTGAACATCCGCCGCAACAGCGCCTCGCCGCGACCCTTACGCACATCGAGGAAACTGGCGATGCCGCTCCCCGTCCCGTACCAGCCGGTGACCACATGGCGGTTTTGCGACCACGCAAACACAAAGGGGATTGCCCTGAGATCGCCGAGCGAACGGGCGCCAAAACGGCGCGCCGGCCTTGACCCGATATTAAGCAGCGCGATTTCCTCGAGCGGACTCGCCGCCTGAAAGTACGGCAAAAGATCCCGGTGCGAAATCAACCCCGCGTAGGCCGCATA
>DATARJ010000212.1:0-1511 GCA_036264205.1 Methylocella sp. | reverse complement strand
GCAGCGCCAAAAGGCTCGCTTCCTTGTGTCCCTCGTGCGGCGGATTGAAACTGCCGCCGAACAAGCCAACCCGCAAGCCAGCCGCGAAGGGCGGTGTTTTGCCGCATGGCACGAAACTCAAGGACGAGTCTGCCCGTTGCCGCGCACGCGATATTTGAACGAGGTGAGCTGTTCCAGCCCTACGGGGCCACGCGCGTGCATCCGGCCCGTCGCGATGCCGATCTCGGCGCCGAAGCCGAACTCGCCGCCGTCGGCGAATTGCGTCGAGGCGTTGTGCATCACGATGGCCGAATCCACTTCCCTCAAGAAATGCTCCGCCGTCTCCCGATTTTCAGTGACGATGCAATCGGTATGATGCGAACCAAAGGTTTCGATATGCGCGACGGCGTGATCGAGGCCTTCGACAACACGCACGGAAATGATCGCGTCGAGATATTCGGTGCCCCAATCCGCCTCGCTCGCTGGCGTGACCCGCGCGTCCACGGCGAGCGTGGCGGCATCCCCGCGCACGGCGCAGCCGGCATCGAGCAGCATTTTGACGAGCGGCGTGAGATGCGTGCGCGCGCAGGCGCGATCGACGAGCAAAGTCTCGGCCGCGCCGCAAATGCCGGTGCGCCGAAGTTTGGCGTTGAAAACGATTGCTTCCGCCTTGTTGAGATCGGCGTCGCGATCGACGAACACATGCACGATACCTTCGAGGTGCGCGAAGACCGGCACTCTTGCCTCGGCCTGGACACGGGCGACGAGGCTCTTGCCGCCGCGCGGCACGATCACGTCGAGATTGCCGTTCAGTCCCGCGAGCATCTCGCCAACCGCCGCGCGGTCCTTTACCGGCACAAGGGTTATCGCGTCGGTTTGCAAACCGGCGTCGCTGAGGCCCGCGACGAGACATTCATGGATGCACCGCGCGGAAAAAAAGCTTTCCGAACCGCCGCGCAAAATTACGGCATTGCCGGCCTTGAGGCAGAGCGCGCCGGCGTCCGCCGTCACCGCCGGGCGGCTTTCATAGATGACGCCGATGACGCCGAGCGGGGTTGCGACGCGCTCGATCGAAAGCCCGTTCGGCCGCTCGAACCGTGCGAGCACGCGGCCCACGGGATCGGGAAGCGCGGCGATGGCATCGAGGCCGCTTGCCATCGCCTCGACGCGGGAGCCATCGAGCGCCAGCCGGTCGAGGAAGGCGGGCGTCGTGCCGCTGGCCTTGGCGGCCGCCATGTCTTGCCCGTTGGCGGCCAGGATGTCTTTCTCTCGCGCGCGTATTGTCGCGGCGGCGTGGCGCAGGGCGCGGTTCTTTGTATCGGTCGAAGCAAGCGAAAGCGCATGCGCGGCGGCACGGGCCGCACCCCCTATCCCGGCCATCACATTAGCGCTATCGGCTTCGCCGTAGCGATCTTCCATGCGCCTAAGGCTTTCCATTCGTAGCCCCCGCCGGTGCGGCAAATTGGAGGACCATGTCGTCGCGATGAACAATCGCCGCACGCCCCGCAGTGCCGAGCAAGCTCAAGATATCC
>DATARJ010000002.1:0-1567 GCA_036264205.1 Methylocella sp. | reverse complement strand
CGCATCAGCGGCGAAACCGCGCCCCTGCTCTTTACCGCGCTCAACAATCAGTTCTTCAGCACGAACTTGAACGCGCCGATGGCGAGCCTGCCGGTTGTCATCTTTCAGTTCGCGCTCAGTCCCTATAGGGAATGGCAGCAGCTCGCATGGACCGGAGCCCTCCTCATAACCTTGGCCGTACTTGTACTATCCATCTCCGCGCGCGTGCTCCAAACGGAGAGGCGAGTGAAATGACCACGAAGAGCAACGAGCACGACGATACGAATAAACCGGCCGCGGAGAATTCCGTGACAGCAGTGCAGGCCGTGAACCCTGTACAAAGCCAACCTGCGGAGACACCTGTCTCGCAGGCCGTGGCCAAGGCCGCGCCGCTCAAGCAGAAGGTCATCGTTCGAGATCTCAAATTTTACTATGGCGAGTCGCTTGCCTTGAATAACATCAGCCTCCCCCTTTACGCCCATAAGGCGACGGCTTTTATTGGGCCTTCCGGTTGCGGAAAATCAACGCTTTTGCGGGTGTTGAACCGGATGTACGACCTCTATCCCAATCAGAGGGCCGAGGGAGAAGTGATTCTCGACGGCGTGAATATTCTGCGGCCCAAGCAGGACCTCAATCTTTTGCGTGCCCGGGTCGGCATGGTTTTTCAAAAACCGACTCCTTTTCCGATGTCGATCCATGAGAATGTCGCGTTCGGAATCAAACTCTACCATAGGCTCCCCAAGGCCGAGCTTCGCGACCGGGTCGAGGCGGCATTGATGCAAGCCGCTCTTTGGGGCGAGGTGAAGGACAAATTGAATGCTTCGGGTCTTTCGCTTTCGGGCGGTCAGCAGCAGCGTCTTTGCATCGCGCGCACCGTCGCCCTCCAGCCTGAAGTTATTCTCCTTGACGAACCTTGCTCCGCGCTCGACCCTATCTCGACCGCGAAGATCGAGGAGACGATTGACGAACTAAAGGAAAACTACACCATTGCGATTGTGACTCACAACCTGCAGCAGGCGGCACGCGTGTCGGAACATGCCGCGTTCATGTATCTTGGCGAACTCATCGAGTTTGGCGTCACCGCGCAAATATTCACTTCGCCGGAAAGGAAGCAGACACAAAATTATATTACCGGCCGGTTCGGCTGATCGCGGCGGCAACGAGGAACAGGTACGTGTCCGATCACATCGTCAAAGCTTACGACAAGGAACTCGAAATCCTGGGCCGGAAAATCGCGGAAATGGGCGGCATAGCCGAGAAAATGCTGTCCGATGCCATGGATGCGCTGGTCGGTTTCGACACCCAGCTCGCCCAGGCGACCGTCGATAGCGATCCGCGCCTCGACATATTGCAGCGCGATATCGAGGAACAGGCGATCCTGACCATAGCGCGGCGCCAGCCGATGGCGGTGGATCTTCGGGAGATCATCGCCACCGTCCGCATTTCTGGCGATCTCGAACGGATTGGCGACCTCGCCAAGAACATCGCCAAGCGCGCGATCAAGATCCAATCGGAGATGAACATACCGCGCGCCACCATTGGCTTGAGGTCGATGCATGAATCGGCGGCGATTCTTTTGAAGGACGTG
>DATARJ010000361.1:0-7073 GCA_036264205.1 Methylocella sp. | reverse complement strand
AGCCGTGCCACGTCGATCAGCGCACCGTAGGCCGTCAAGTACTGCATCCAGATCGCCGCCGCTTGTTCACAGGAGAGTGTGTCCGGATGCTTCACCGTCATGGCCGCGGGGACGATCGCCTGCTCGCCGTAGACGCCGTACCGGTTCATCGAGAACCCGGGGATGGTCGAGACCTTGTCGCCGATCGCGAACCCTGTCACGCCCTCGCCGATCGCCTCGACCGTACCTGCGGCCTCGTAGCCGAGCCTGCCCGGCAGCTTCGGCTCCTCCAGATACATACCTGAGCGAAACATGGCTTCCGCCCGGTTGAGACCGAGCGCATGCACACGCAGCCGCAGCTCACCCGGTCCTGGGGCGCCAACATCAACCTCGTCGATCTGCAGAACTTCGGGGCCACCGGTCTTATGAAATCGAATTACGCGGGCCATTACTTACTCCTGGTGCCGAGTTCTATTTTGGCGATGCGGCCCAGATGCGCTCCGATCGCCACGCGGTGCGCGGACCGAGCCTCCCGCGTCATTTCGCCTTTTCTTGCCAGAGCCCGATCGCCGCGCCGGTTGGATCGGCGATGACGGAGAAGGAGCCTGCGCCGGGCACCTCCGTGACGTCCTTGTGGACTGTCGCGCCGAGCGATTTCGCCTTGGCGGTCGCCGCTGCCACATCATCGACCAACACGTACGGCAACCAGGCGGTCGGAACGCCGGGCGCGGGAGTCTTCATCATGCCCCCGCCGGTTCCTTCGCCGACGCGGATCATCGTGTAGGTCATGCCGGGCGCCATCTCGACGTCGTCCAGTTTCCAGTCGAACAACGCTCCGTAAAAGGACTTTGCCTTTCCGGTATCCGGTGTGGTGAGTTCGACATGCACGAATGGGTTGGCCATGATTGCTCCTTAGGATTGTTTGGTCGCAGGTTCGTTGCTCAGGGTTCAAAGTTGGGGCGCCGCACCGAGCGGTCCGGACCAACGTACGGATCATATCTCGGGCGGCGCGCGTATATGTAAAGCGTTCGCCGTGACGATATTGTGATAACGCCAAGGCGAGGGCTCAAAACATTGTCCGGCTTTTGATCGCGGCGGCAAGCGTGCCTTCATCGAGATAGTCGAGCTCGCCGCCGACCGGAACGCCATGCGCGAGTCGGGTGATTTTGACCTTCGAATCCGCCAACAGACCTACAATGTAATGCGCCGTCGTCTGTCCGTCCACCGTGGCATTGATGGCGAGGATCACCTCCTTGACTCGATCTGTCGCGACTCTTTCAACGAGGCTCGCGAGGTTCAAGTCGTGGGGCCCCATGCCGTCGAGCGGCGACAAGGTTCCGCCCAGCACATGATAGCGCGCGCTAAGAACTCCGGCGCGTTCGAGCGCCCAGAGATCGGCCACCGTCTCGACGACCACGAGCGTGTCGCGATCGCGCCGGTCGTCCCGGCACAAAGTGCAAGGATCGCAGGTATCGGCATTGCCGCAGGCGCGGCAGGTCACAATTTTGTCGCACGCCACCCGCAGCGCATCGGCAAGCGGCGCGAGAAGTTCCTCGCGCTTGCGAATCAGGTGCAGCGCAGCGCGCCGCGCCGAGCGCGGTCCAAGCCCCGGCAGACGGGCCAGCAATTGGATGAGCCGTTCGATCTCGGGACCCGCGACGCGTCCGCCCATCGGAGCCCTCAACCTGTCGGCATCAGAACGGCAGCTTCGTGCCCGGCGGCAGCGCGAGGCCCGCGGTCACGCCCTTCATTTTTTCTTCCATTAGCCGCTCGGCCTTTTTGCGCGCATCCTCATGGGCCACGAGGATCAAATCCTCGAGGATCACTTTTTCGTCGGATTTGAGAAGCTGGTCGTCGATCATAAGCCCCTTCATCTGGCCCCTGGCGGTCAGGGTTACGCGAACCATGCCGCCGCCAGCTTGCCCCTCGACCTCGATCCGCTCCATTTCGGCCTGCATTTCCTGCATTTTGGCCTGCATGGCCTGCGCTTGCTTCATCAAACCGAACATGTCGGGCATTGCTGTTTCCCATTGGTTGCGAAAACGAGCGGACTCGCGAGCAACGCCCGTTCAAGGCTCGTCATCCATGCCGTCGTTAAAGCCTATTTCATCGTTCGCCGCTTCGTCTGTCCCGGCGGATGCCGTGGTACGCGGCGCGGGCTCGTAGGCGCGGACCCCGGCAATCACGGCACCCGGAAACGCGGAGAGCACGCTTTGGACCAACGGCTCGGCGCGTACGCCAGACAAAGCCTCGCTTGCCTTGGTGTCCTCCTGCTCCTTGAGGCTCGGAGCGCCGGGCGCGCTCGAAACAGCGACCATCCAGCGGCTCCCCGTCCATTCCTGCAAGCGGCGCGCGAGAGTTTGCGCTAGATGCGGCGGGGCGCCGGGAGCGATTGAAAATTCGATGCGGCCTTGCTCAAAACGAACGAGGCGCACATCGCGTTCGAGCGCGAGCTTCATTTGAATGTCGCGATGGCGGCCGGCGAGCGCCACCACATCCTCGAAACGGGCGAGAGCAAACGAGGGCCCTGCCGTTTCCGAAAGCGGCGCGCGTTCTACCACTCCGCCGGCGGTCGCGACGCCCCGCGGCTCGCGTTCCCCGCCTCCGTCTGGGGGGCGAGATCCTTCTTGCGCCTGACCGCTTGTCATCACGGCGAGACTGCGCAGAGCCTCGTCCGGGGTCGGTAAATCGGCCGCGAAACCGATTTTCACCAAAACCATGTCGGCGGCGGCGAGCGGGCGCGGCGAATCCTTCACTTCGCGCAAGCCCTTCAGCAAGAATTGCCATGCACGGGTCAACACCGGGATCGATAACTCTTGCGAGAACCGATGGCCGCGCGTCCGTTCGTCCGGCGTCAGCGAGACATCATGCGCGGCGTCCGGCACGAGCTTCAGGCGGGTGACGAGATGAACGAATTCCGCGAGCCCGGCAAGCACTTCGGAAGGATCGGCGCCAAAGTCATGAAGCTCCTTGAGGGTGCTGAGGGCCTCCGCCATCTGGCCGCGCATGAGGGCCTCGAAAAGATCAACGATCCGGCCCCGGTCGGCGAGACCCAGCATAGCACGCAAGGTGTCTGCGGCGATCGCGCCGGGCAGCCCCGTGCCATGAGCGATCGCCTGATCGAGAAGCGAAAGCGCGTCGCGCACCGAGCCTTCCGCCGCGCGCGCGACGAGACTAAGCGCCTCGTCCTCGATCGCGACAGCCTCCTTGGCGCAGATCGAAGCGAGGTAGCCGGTCAGGACGCCCGTATCGACGCGACGCAAATCGAACCTTTGGCAGCGGGAGCGCACGGTGACCGGAACCTTTTCGATCTCGGTTGTCGCGAACACGAATTTCACATGATCGGGAGGCTCTTCCAGGGTTTTCAAGAGGCCGTTGAATGCCTGTTTGGAAAGCATATGCACTTCGTCGATGATATAGACCTTTGTGCGCGCCATGACGGGCAGGTAACGCGCGCTCTCGATGATTTCGCGCACGTCGTCGATCCCGGTATGCGAGGCAGCATCCATTTCGATGACATCGACATGGCGCGATTCGATGATCGCCTGGCAATGGACGCCAAGCTCCGGCATGTGAATCGTTGGGCGCGTCACGGCCGGCTCCGCGCCTCGCGCGGGAACTTCGTAATTGAAGGCGCGGGCCAGGATGCGCGCCGTCGTCGTCTTGCCGACGCCGCGCACTCCGGTCAGAATATAGGCTTGGTGTATGCGTTCGAGGTCGAAGGCGTTCGACAACGTCCTGACCATGGCGTCCTGTCCGATCAAATCCTCGAAGCGCGCGGGCCGGTATTTGCGAGCAAGGACGCGATAGGGAGCAGTCTGTCTTTTGACTTGGTCTCGCGCGCCGATGGCGCCCAATCCCAGTCCGCCGGTTTCGTCGTGGGCGTTCAAAGGTGGTTCCATGCGACCGTCCAACATCTCGCAGGCCCGTTAGGCGAGAGACTTGATTGGCCGCCGGGCCAATATCCAGCGGTCCGGCCTGGCATGGCGGACAAAGCCGCGTGGTGGAAGGCTAAAGTGGGAGGCTGGACAGAGACCCGCCCGGTCTCGTTAGGGCTGCTTCCTTCCGGACCTGACCCGGTTGGCGAGTGGTGCGTCCACCGCCAACCTCCCAGTATCTATTTGGACCGCGCGGGCGAATTTCGCAACCGTCTTGAATGCTCGAGCCAAGCCGCCGCGGCCAAAGTCCGGGCGCGCGGCCCCGTGGGATAAGTCGGGGTAAAGACACAGCTATCCTGTTTTTCCCAGCCAAAAGAATCGGGTGAAGGGACCATTCCGCGACGAGGCTTGCGAAGTAGCCGTCATCTTATGCGGCGGCATTGCGCTTGAGACGCATGGAGCCTTGGCGGGAGGGCGATCCTCGCGGAGGCGGATTCAGCGCCGCGAGACACCACATCCGTCACCGACGGCAAGCCGGTTTCGACCGTCGAACGAATGCGGACGGGGGAGCCAACGGCGTAAATTACAAAGCGTGTTTCCCGCTCGAACTTGTCGCTGATTTTGCGCAGTGCCGCTTGACCGGGACTACGAATTGAATTTATAAGACCGAAGCGGAAAAACCGGATATGATCTAGGCTGAACCTAGATAGCCAGCACAAACCGCAGGCTTGCGAATGAGATTCGCGGCGAGGGAAACATCCAGCTGCTCCTAAACAACGTTTCGCCAAGCTAGCGTTTGTGACGAGGAAGCCTTCGGCACAAGAGTGCCAAAGGCATTCCCGCAAGGAATGTAAATAACAAATTAAAGGAGGAAGGTAATGGGCGAGATTCTTGAAATTGCGAGTTGGGTTGGGACGCCTATAGGCGCTATTTGCGCGGTTGTCTTTGTGGCTGCTGTTATCTTTTATGCGAGGTGGGTTCTTACCGACAAGCCTGTTTCGAAAGACAAGTCTGTTTCGAAATGAGCAATCCGGGTGTAGCTCCGTGCGATATGCGTTAAGCGCCCGCAAGCGCCGGTGGCTATCGTGCGCCGACAGGATGCATGAGGGCCTTGTGTCTTGAATAACCATTAAGCTACGATGATCCGCGATGGCACGATCTAAACAGCAGGCGATGCGAATCAATGATTCACCTCATCGATTGCAAACCTGTGCAGGGGCGGCCGGCTCAATCGACGCCTACCCGCGGGGCACGACGTGCGCACATCTTTTCGGTACAATCACGCAAGCGCTCGCGCGCCGCTTCGCCGTTTTTGTATGCCGGTCGCATGCTACCATGACTTGAGGGGCGCAAAAAAAAGAACAACGGGAGAAGACCTTTGGCCCAGGAGACGTCGACGAGGACCGGAGCTAAACAAAATCGGATGGTTGACGGCTTACGGACTCTCGCTCAATCGCGTTCCTTCCGTGAACGCGTTCCCAAAGCTGTCGGCCTTTCGCTAAACGCCGATGACGTGAACGGCGACACCAATCGTGGCAATCTAGGCCGAATGGATATGCGCTTCGGACGTGAGGCGGGGCCTGCCGGGCGATTGCAGCCCATCTTTCCTGTCAACATAGCCATCGCAGATAAGAACCCAATGGTTCTACGTGCGTTGGAGGCGCTTCTCACCCCGGACAGGCGCTTCAATCTTTTGCTGACGGTGAGCGATGGAGCACATTTTCTCAGTTCGTTGGCCCATCTGCCGGTGAATTTGGGGGTCATCGGCTGGGAGTTGCCGCCACTTCGGGCCACGGAAATTTTGCAGGCACTCGCAAGGCGCCCCGCACCGCCGAAGATCGTGGTTTATAGCAGCACCAAGGACACGGCGGCGCCGGCTGAAACGTTGCGGCTCGGGGGGGCCGGCTTCGTCAGCAAACTTTCTCCGCCTGAACGCCTGCTTGAAGTATTCGCGGCGGTTGCCGCCGGAGACATGGTGTTCCCGTTCGTGGATATTCATAAGGGCAGGCCGGATCCCCTGACAAGCCTGACACACCGGGAACGCGATCTTCTTGCCGCATTGGAAACCGGTCAGAGCAATGCTCAGTTGGCGCGGGAATTCGGCGTGTCGATCAATACGGTTAAATTTCATTTGCGCAATTTGTTTGGCAAACTCGACGTACGTAACCGGACACAGGCAATCTGTCTCTATCTCGAAACGAAGCGCTGAGCGCTGCCGGCGCTTCGCGGGCGATTGGTGAAAGCGGGCGAGCGATCGAGAAGTCGTTTGCCAATAGCCAAAACATGACAATCGAAGTCCGCGGAGGAGCGGGCTTGCGCGGCGCCGCCGCCTTGGCGCGACCCAAGCCGAAGGGGTAGCCCGGTGGAATCCTAAGCAATCATCTATCCGGGTCTTCGCGAACGCCGGATAGGCGCCAAAAATGTGGTGTTTCGTCCCGGTAGCTCAGCCGGATAGAGCGGCGGTTTCCTAAACCGTAGGTCGGGGGTTCGAGTCCCTTCCGGGACGCCAATATAATCAAGAGGAGCTCCGTAGCGGCGTCTTGAAGGCCGGGGAAAGGGGTCAAAACCTAAAATGGGTACGCTTTTAGTCATCACGCTCTTGATCATTGCCTTCGTGTTTTTTCTTGTAAAAGGCTCCAACAGGTAAGCAGGCGCGCCCCTGAGCGCGCGCATCAGCGTTCCTCGCGCTCGAACACCGGCCGGCCGCCCTGCCCCGGATACCGCTCGAACCCACCGTTGCGCTCGCCATATTGCCTCACTCTGCCGTCGCGACCGCGAACCGTGTAGCTGCCATCCTCGCAAGCCGTGACGGCATAGCCGCCATCCTGGTAAATCGACACGTCCCGGCATGGGCACCCCCGCCCACGCAGCCCACAAGCGCCAGGAATCCATAAATCGCAAAGCCATAAATAATCCAGGCAATGAGCCGCGCATGCCATGGGATATGCTCAGGCTCGGAAGCCGGAATCGTGACCTCGTGAACGGGCTCACCCCCGCGCTTGGCCCGCGAGGGTTTCTTCTTAAGCTCGCTCAGCGCGAACGATATGCCTGGCCTGATTAAGCCGCCAAGAATGCGTGGCCCGCTAAGCCAAATTCTCATGGCTTGCCCTTTTCGCTTGCGCGCGCTTCCGGGTGCCGCAGGCCGCTCGACAGCGCGCCTCGTCTAAACGTTCGCGCAAATAGCAGAAAGCGCCAGTGGACCGCGGCACGAATTTG
>DATARJ010000332.1:0-1551 GCA_036264205.1 Methylocella sp. | reverse complement strand
TCCTCGGCGACGGAAGAGGTCACCGCCGAATTGCCAATGTTGGCATTGACCTTGACGAGGAAATTGCGGCCGATGATCATCGGCTCGAGTTCCGGATGATTGATGTTGGCAGGAATGATCGCGCGGCCCCGCGCGATTTCTTTGCGGACGAATTCCGGCGTGACGAAGGAAGGGATCGCGGCGCCAAAACTCTCGCCATCGGCGAGTCGCGCAGCGGCATCTTCGCACATCTGGTCGCGGCCGAGATTTTCCCGCGCGGCGGCAAAAATCATTTCCTCGGTGACGATGCCCGCCTGGGCAAATTCGTATTGGGTGACCAGCGCCCCATCGCGGCTCTTGCGCGGCGGCCTGTTCGCCGGGCAGGGCGGCACGAGGCGGCCCGGCGCGACACCGCCATTATCCTCTGGGCGAACGGAACGCCCGGCGTAGGTGTCGAGTCCTTGCCGGGCGGTAAGCCAGGGCTCGCGAATCGAGGCAAGCCCTTGGGAAAGATCGATTGCAACCGCGTCCTGCGTGTAGGGCCCCGAGGGGTCGTAAATCCTGACCGGCGGCTCGTTCGCGGAAGGATCGAGCGCGATCTCCCGAAACGGAACCGCGATGTCCGCGCGGTCTCGCGGATGATGATAGATTTTTTTCGAGCCCGGTAACGGCCCGCTCGTCACGCTTCGCGGAACGAGATTTTGCGGCTTGTCCAAAATATTCATCGCATCCTCCGCTCGGGCCTTCTTCCAGCGAGGCGGGAGGCGGATGCTAAACGGCCCACGGCGGGGCTCGTCTTTGCGGTGCCGGTCCCTGCGCTGGCATTACCCAGATTCAGGTTCTATGGGTTTGATCTCAGCCGCCGTTTCCTGCAGCACCCCTGGCGAATGACCAACATAGGGCGGCGCGGCGCATAGGGCAAGGCACGCGCGAAAACATCACCGCTCGGGACCGGCCGCGCTTTCGTGCCAGCGGCCGAGGAGATAAGAGGACAAGGCGGAAAGCGCCGCGAAAATCGCGATGCCGGTCGCCGAGATCAATGCGAGCGCCGCGAACATGCGCGGGATGTTCAACCGATAGCCTGCTTCCGAGATGCGGAACGCGAGGCCGGCCCCCTTCCCCGCGTTGCCGGCTGCGAGTTCGGCGACGATCGCGCCGATGAGGGCGAGGCCGCCGCCGATCCGCAACCCGCCAAGAAAATAAGGCAAGGCGGCAGGCAGCCGCAAATGCAGCAGCGTCTGCCACCGGGTGGCGCGATAAAGCTTGAAGAGATCGACGAGATTGCGGTCTGCCGAGGCGAGCCCGAGAGCGGTATTCGACAAAATGGGAAAAAAGGCGACGAGAAAAGCGCAGACCAGCACCGCCGCCGGCGCTTCGAGATAGATCAAAAGCAAGGGCGCGATGGCAACGATCGGGGTCACCTGCAGCACGATCGCAAAAGGCAAAAACGAGCGCTCCACCCATTTCCATTGGGTGAACAATATCGCGAGGCCAACCCCGCCGGCGACGGCTGCCGCGAGCGCCCCGAATGTGGTTTTCAGGGTCACGAGCAAGGCCGGAACCAGCGTGGCC
>DATARJ010000312.1:0-10728 GCA_036264205.1 Methylocella sp. | reverse complement strand
CATCACCTTCCTTTGCCGCCGCACCGGTGGCGGACGAGCGCTACCCCTGTTTGCCGCTGCGGTCCTGGATGTTTTTGACCCGCAGGAGGAGGCAACTTCCGTTGAGAGGCGCGCCGCGCCGCCGGTCAGCCCGGGAGCCGTGGGGCACGGGAACGAATCCATTGAACCGGGTCCGCGAAAAGCCGCGCTCCGCTTCTCGCGGCCGGGCGCCGGAAGCAGCCGCGAAAGCCTCGAAAAGGAGCTGCGCCTCCAAAAGAGCGAGTTTCGCGAGCTAAGCGCCATTTTGGATACCGCGATGGATGGCATTGCCGTGCTCGATTCGCAAGGGCGAATCCTGAGCCTCAACCGCTCCGGCGAGGCTCTTTTCGGCTACGATCAAAACGAGGTAGCGGGGAAGCATTTCACCAGCTTGATTGCGCCGGAAAGCCGTGCGCTAGCAAATGCCTATCTTGAAGGGCTGAAATCGCACGGCGACGCCAGTCTGCTCAATCGGGGGCGCGAGGTCGTCGGCCTCGCGCGGCAAGGCGGGACTATTCCGATCTTCATGACGCTTGGCCGCATCGGGGCATCGCCCGGCGTCGGCGAGGAACGTACGGCGCGCTTTTGTACCCTCTTGCGCGACCTCACGCATTGGAAAAAGGTCGAGCAGGAGCTTGAGGGAGCCCGCAAGGACGCCGAGCGGGCAAGCGCGTTGAAATCGGATTTTCTCGCCAGGGTCAGCCATGAAATCCGGACGCCGCTCAACGCGATTCTTGGCTTCGCCGAAGTCATGATAGACGAGCGTTTCGGCTCGATCGGCAATCAGCGCTACAAGGATTATCTAGGCGATATTCACGCCTCGGGCACGCTGGTCATGAGTCTCGTCAACGATCTTCTTGATCTTTCCAAGATCGAGGCGGGCAAGATGGACTTCGCGTTTGCATCGATCGACGCCAATCGCATTGTCTCCGAGTGCGTCTCGATCATGCAGCCGCAGGCAAGCCGCGAGCGGGTCGCCCTGAGGCTCTCCTTGTCGCCAGCGCTTCCCAACATTCTCGCCGACGAGCGTTCGCTTCGCCAGATCATCTTGAACCTTTTGTCGAACGCGGTGAAGTTCAACCGGCCGCGCGGTCAAGTCATTGTCGCCACCGCGCTCGCGGATGCCGGAAGTGCCGTTATTCGCATTCGCGATACCGGGGTTGGCATGTCCGAGGCCGGCATCGGCGCGGCTTTCGAGCCCTTCCGGCGGCTTGCCACCGCGAGACCGTCGCGCGGCACTGGGCTGGGCCTGCCGCTGACCAAAGCCTTGGCCGAGGCCAATCACGCCTCCCTTTCCATCAAGAGCAAGGAACACGAGGGCACTTTGGTCGAGATAGTCTTCCCGCCGGCGCGCATCCTCGCCGAATGACTCGAGAGGCCCATAGACGAATAAGCGGCAGCAACACCATATGCATCCCAAAGGCCCCAAGACAAAGCAGCGCCTAAACGCCTATTCCTGGTTGCTGCCGCCGGTCGCCGTTCTCCTGGCGGTGGCGATCGGCTGGCCGGTATTCTGGTATGTCAAGTCGCGCGAGGCCGCGGCCGCTTTGACAGCCTGGACCACGCATGAGGCGCAGCTCGGCCGCGTCTGGTCCTGCCCGACTCAGAAAATCGGCGGCTTTCCGTTTTCCGTTGAGATTTCCTGCGGCAACCTGCTCTTTCAAGGCGAAATCCTCGGCAAGACAATGATCGGAACCGTGCGCGGTTTCCGCGCCACTTCGCCGCTTCTGCGATCCGGCAATGTACTTGCGCAACTAGACCCGCCATTCGTCGCGAAAACCCGCGACAGCACATTCGATATTACGATGCAATGGAGCGAGCTTCTCCTCGATCTCGAAGGCCGGCCCGGCGCGCTCGATCGCGTCACTCTCGCCGGCAATCAGGTCCGGCTGCAAGGAAAAATAGGAGGGATTGAGCCGGTGGAAGGAGCGTTCGGCGATGTCCGCGGCGATTTCGTCGTGATCCGGGACCGGCACGACCATGCCTATGATTTTATGGTTTCCGTCAACCAGGGCTCGATTCCGGCGCTCAACAGCCTTTTGGATACGCAACTTCCCATCGACATGCAGGTCGGAGGCACAATATCGCAAGTCGATCTACGGGGGGCGGAAACGCTCCGGGACTATCTCGAAAATTGGCGCTCGGCGAACGGTCACGTCGATGTCACGACCGGGCGGCTAACGAGCGGTCAAATTATCTTCGATGCCAAGGGCGACCTCGATCTCGATGACCAGCACCGTGTGCAAGGCAAACTCGAGGCCAGTTTCGCCGGGCTTGACAAAGCCCTTCGCCGTTTGGGCGTCGATCCGGCGCTCATCACCGCTGGGCGGGTTCTGTCGGGGCTGCTCGGCGGCGGCCAAGGCGGCGGCATGGGGCGCATGAACCTGCCGTTGACCTTTTCCGACGGCTTTCTTTCGATCGGCCCGGTCCGCACGCGAATCCAAATTCCACCCCTCTATTGACCAGCCAAACACCGGTCCGGGCGAGGGAATGCGTCACGTCTCGCCTGCCCGGCGGCCGAAATCCGGAGCGGCAGTTTCCTGGCCTTGCTCGATAATGCCGCGCCGGATCGCCCGGGTTCTTGTGAAGAGATCGAACAGTCCTTCGGCGTCGCCGTTGCGGATCATGCGCTGAAGCGCGCTCAGATCCTCGTTGAAACGGCCGAGCATTTCGAGCACCGCCTCCTTGTTGTTGAGAAAAATATCGCGCCACATCGTCGGGTCGGAGGCGGCGATCCGGGTGAAGTCGCGAAAACCCCCGGCGGAAAATTTTATGACCTCGGACCGCGTGACTTCCTCCAGATCGGCGGCAGTGCCGACGATGTTGTAGGCGATGAGATGCGGCACATGGCTGGTGATCGCGAGCACCAGATCGTGATGGACGGGCTGCATGATTTCGACATATGCGCCCGCGCCGGTCCAGAACGAAGCGAGCTTTGCCACGGCCTTGGCGTTGGTCCCCTCCGGCGGCGTCAATATGCTCCAGCGATTGAAAAAAAGCGTCGAAAATCCTGCCTCCGGGCCAGATTGCTCGGTACCGGCCACGGGATGCGACGGGACGAAATGGACTTTTGCCGGCAGATGCGGCGCGACCGCCTTGATGATCGAGGCCTTGACCGACCCGACATCGGTCACGATCGCGCCGGGCTTAAGGTGCGGCCCGATTTCTCGTGCGATCGCGCCCATGACGCCCACGGGAGTGCAGAGAATGACGAGATCGGCCGCCTCGACCGCGGCAACCGCCGTCTCCATGACCCGATCGGCGAGCGCGAGTTCGATCACTCTTGCACGAACGGCAATTGATGAGTCCGTGGCAATGATCTCATGCGCAAGCTTATTGCGCCGGCAAACCCGCGCCAGGGACGAACCGATAAGGCCCATGCCGATGAGGGCAAGACGTTGGAACAGAGGCTCGCTCAGGGGACCGCCGAGACCGTCAGGCACGCGCGGGGCTTTCAAGCTTGACGAAGTCCTCGAGGGCCTCGACAACGAGACGGTTCGCTTCTTCCGTGCCGACCGTGAGCCGCAGGCAATGCGGCAGCCCGTAGGCGCCGACAGCGCGCAGGATCAACCCCCGGTCTAGGAGGAAGCGGTCCGCCGCCTGCGCTTGCGTCTCGCCGTCGAAATGCAAAAGCAAGAAGTTGCACACGCTTGGCGTGACCTTGATCCCGAGCGCGGAGATTTCTTGTGTCAACCAAGGGAGCCAAGTTTCGTTATGGGCGACAGCCTTGCCGATATGGCCAGTATCGTCCAGCGCCGCGACCCCGGCCGCGATGGCCGCGCCATTGGTGTTGAACGGCCCGCGAATGCGATTGATCGCGTGGCTGACGTCGAGGGGCGCATAACACCAGCCGAGTCTTATCCCGGCAAGACCGTAAATCTTCGAGAAAGTGCGCGTCATCACGACATTTTCGCACTTCGAGACAAGCTCCTGGCCGGACGAATAATCGGGGCGGTTCACATATTCGGCATAGGCCGCATCGAGAACAAGGAGGACATGGGGGGGCAGGTATTGGGCGAGCCGCTTTACCTCGGCGGCAGGAAGATAGGTGCCGGTCGGATTGTTTGGATTGGCGAGGAAGACCATTTTGGTCCTTGGGCCAACATTGGCGAGCAATCTATCGGCATCGGCCGTCAGATTCGTTTCCGGCGCGACGACTGGAACCCCACCGGCCGCGAGAATGGCGATCTTGTAGACGAGAAAACCATGTTCGGTGAAAACCCCTTCGTCGCCCGGACCGATGTAGGCGGCGGCGAGGAGGTGAAGGATTTCGTCCGAGCCCGTGCCGCAGACGATTCTGGCGGGGTCGAGCCCGTGTTTTGCGCCAAGCGCCTCGCGCAAGGCCGTGGCGGCGCCGTCCGGGTAATCCTGGAGACGATCGGCAAAGGCACGAAGAGCTTCCCGTGCGCGTGGCGATGGCCCGAGCGGCGTCTCATTCGCCGAAAGCTTGAATACCTTGGGCGAGCCCGGCGCGGCGCTTTCGCCTGGAACATAAGGGTCAATGCAGGAAATAGCCGGGCGCGGGCGCGGCCTTGCCTCGCCTCCGGACATCGCGATTTTTGTCACATAAGCAAACTCCGGAACAAGATCATTGCGCCGCCAGGTTTTGGACGTCGCTCAAATCGAAGCGCGCGGCGTGGCTGCCGATTTCGGCAATCCGTGCTCCGGCCGCGCCGGCGCGAACAAGGATTTCGCGCAAATCGTCAAGTCCACCCTCCGTCGCGATCATCAAAGAAAGCCAGGACCCATCTCTAAATTGGCCAAGAATCTCAAGCCCCCGCGCGCCAACACCTGGAGGGAAATCGCGCGCGCCGTGGGTTATCGTCACGTCGTAGAGAACGACATCGCGCGCCGCCGCCTCGGCGAGAGGCTGGGCGATGACGAACACGGGCATACCAGCCGGATGATCCGGGCGCTCGACGAAGGGCAGCCTAGCGATGATCTTGGGCGCATCCGGTGGGCCTAGCCCGCGCCACCAAGGGCCTGCCGGCGCTCGCGCCCCCACCATGCCGAGGTCGCCGCCCGATCGTGCCACCGCCTCGATCACCCGCGCGGCGCCTTGATGCGTCACATAGGGAACCGTGAAGCCGAAATGGAACCGGCAGCAATCGCGCATTGGGGCATCGCCGCCGGAAATGTCGGCATGGACGCTGTAGTTCGACTGGACAAAGGTGAAAGTCGAGATGATGATCCGCCAAATGCCCTCGACGGTGTCGAGCGGCAGCAGACCCTGGTGGCGGGAAACGAGGCCCCGCATCATATCGGCCTCGCGGCCGGGCCGGAACGCCGGGCCGCCGCCTTGCCGCGCCTTCGCTTCGATAAGCCTGTGGATGATCTCGCCGCGCTGCATCAACAGCCGGTGCAGCGCCGCGTCGATGCGATCGATCTCGATTCGGAGATCTGCGAGGGTCTCGAGACGGGGCGGCGTGGTCATGATCGCAGGCCTCGCGGGGTTGCCCGCCTGTCTTAGAGCATTTTGGTACGAAGTGGGAACCGGTTCGCGGCAAGAAAATACGCGGTTGATTGGCCGATAAATGCCGGTAAAGGCATTCGCGTATCGACAAGGCCAAGTTCGACCACGTTCCCCATGACGACCGCGGGAAGCGCCGCATCCCGCGCCGCCACCACATAAGGGAATCACTTCGGCGATGCGCGGGGAGGGCGATAGTTGCCGGCATCACTCCCGCAAAAGTTCGTTGATGGAGGTTTTCGAGCGGGTCCGGGCGTCCACGGTTTTGACGATCACGGCGCAATAGAGCGAGGGGCCCGGCATACCGTCCGGCAGGGGCTTGCCCGGCAGATTGCCCGAGACCACGACCGAATAGGGCGGCACGAAACCCAGGCGGATCTCGCCGGTTGTCCGGTCGACGATCTTCGTCGAGGCGGAAAGGAACGTCCCCATCGCGATCACCGAACCCTCGCCCACAATCACTCCTTCGACAATTTCCGAACGGGCGCCAATAAAACAATCGTCCTCGATGATGGTGGGATTTGCTTGCAAAGGTTCAAGGACTCCACCGATGCCAACCCCGCCCGAAAGATGCACATTCTTGCCGATTTGCGCGCAGGAGCCTACGGTCGCCCAGGTATCGACCATCGTGCCGCTATCGACGTATGCGCCGAGATTCACAAACGACGGCATCAAGATCACGCCCGGCGCGATGTAAGCCGAGCGCCTCACCACGCAGTTGGGCACCGAGCGAAACCCCGCCGCCGCATGTTCATCCGCCCCCCAGCCCGCGAATTTGGACGGCACCTTGTCCCACCAGGTGGAACCGCCGGGTCCGCCCGGAATCGCCGCCATGTCGTTCAAGCGAAACGACAGAAGCACGGCCTTTTTCAGCCATTGGTTGACCTTCCAGGAGCCGGACCCCGACGCGCCTTCGAGCTTTTCCGCGACGCGGAGTTGTCCACAATCAAGCAGGCTCAAGGCTGTTTTAACGGCATCGCGGACTTCGCCTTTTGTGCTCGCATCAATGCTGGCGCGGTCCTCGAAAGCCGCGTCGATAATCGTTTCGAGGCCGTGCATATGGGTCTCCGGCAAAGGGGAAGTTCGCGGGCGCGCGGGAGATTTCGGTATTCTCCGGATGTCAATGGCTCCTAAACGTCCGCCGTGTCCGGGACATCCGAGGCGAGGCCCGTCAAGAACCGCGCGAGGTCGCTAGTCACGTAATCGATATAGGATGTCGCCTCGCCCCGCGCGGTCTCGAAGGTTTCGCGATGATCCATTTGGCCTGGCTTGGGAACGACGAGCACGGTCGTCATTCCTCTTTCATGCGGAATAATGAGATTGTTCGCGAGATCCTCGACCATAACGGCCTGCACCGGATCGACCGCATGCCTTTCGAAGAATCGTTCGTAGGTGGCCGCCGCGGGCTTCGGTACGAAATCGGCGTCGGCAATGTCGAATATATTCTCGAACATCGCCTCCAGCCCAAGCGCCCCGGCGGTCCGCAAGGCATGTTCGCGCGACCCGTTCGTCAATATGAGCTTACGTCCGGACAAGGCCGTGATCGCGCTTGCGAGGGCAAGATCGGGGAGAAGCGAAGAGCGGTCGATGTCATGGGTGAAATCGAGAAATTCCTTCGGGCCAATGCCATGTTCCTCCATCAGGCCACGCAGGGTTGTGCCGTAACGCTGATAATAATATTTTTGCAACGCACGGGACGACATACCGTCAAGCCCAAAGAGATAGCTAAGGTACAGCGTGATCCGCTGATCGATCTTCGGCCAGAGGTCGCAATCCGCGGGATAGAGCGTGTTGTCGAGATCGAAGACCCAAGTGTTAATATGCGACAGGGCATCGATGCGGGACAGGGTATCGGCGAGCGGCAAGGCGTCACCGTTCGAAACCGTTCGCTTCAGGGCGGCCGGCGCGGCCTCGCCGGCACGCGCGCGCGCCATATGGGAGGAATCTTTCAAGGAGGCTTTCGTGTCTTTCACCGTGTAATCAGGGTACCGGCGCCGTGATCGGTCAAAAGCTCGATGAGTACGGCGTGCGGCATCTTGCCGTCGAGAATCACGGCACCTTCGACGCCGTGTTCGAGCGCATCGATGCAAGTTTCGACCTTCGGAATCATGCCGCCGGCGATTGTGCCATCGGCAATGAGGGCATGAATTTCATCGACGCGCAACTGTTTGATCAACTTCTTGTCGTGGTCGAGAACACCCTGCACGTCGGTGAGCAGCACCAGCCGCTTCGCCTTCAGCGCGCCGGCAATCGCGCCCGCGAACGTATCGGCGTTGACATTATAGGTCTCGCCGTCCTCGCTTTGCGCGACCGGCGCGAGAACCGGGATGAGCTCGCGCCCGAGCACTTGGTCGAGCACGGTTTTATCCACCTTGGCCGGTTCACCGACAAAGCCGAGATCGACGTCGTTGCTCGCTTGCGGCAGCTTGCTGGCGATCACCATATTGCCATCCTTGCCGCAAAGGCCAATCGCGCGGCCGCCCTCGGCATTGATGAACCCGACGATCTGCTTGTTGATCGAACCGGCCAGCACCATCTCGACAATTTCCATGGTGGCCCGATCGGTGATCCGCAGGCCGTCCGCGAACGCCGACTTAATGCCGAGCTTGCCGAGCATCGCGCCGATCTGCGGCCCGCCGCCATGGACGACAACGGGATTGACCCCGGACTGTTCGAGCAAAACCATGTCGCGCGCGAAATCCCGCGCGACCTTGTCGTCGCCCATGGCGTGGCCACCATACTTGACGACGACGACGGCGTCGTCGTAGCGCAACATATGCGGAAGCGCCTGCATCAGGATCGCGGCCTGTTGTTGCGCCTGCGCTTGCGCTTGTTCGTGCGGGCTAGGATGTCGTTCGTTCATCGGCTTTTGCCCCGGGGTCATCCAGTGCGCGTTCTAGCCGCTCGTCGTGACAAGCTCAACGCAGGCGATGCGGAGGGCGGCGCAGGCGAAAATGGCGGTCGGGGAACGATATTTGAGAATTTCGGCGGACATTTCGGTATTATGGCGCAAACGCGACAACTTGCCCAGCGACCGCAAAGAGCGGATCGAAGGCAATCCCGACCCCAAGCACGTCAGCACATCGTATGCGGAGAGATCGAACCTCACGATCAGGATGCATACCCGCCGTTTTACCCGGCTAACAAACGCCTTTTCAAAAAAGGTAGAGAACCACGCGCATGCCGTCGCGCTTCATATGATGTATTCCAACTTCGTGCGCATCCATTCGGCGCTGCGGACAACTCCCGCCATGGCCGCTGGCGTGACTAAGCGGCTTTGGGACATCAGCGATATCGTTGATGTCCTTGAGGCATGGGAGGCGCGCCACGCCCAATAAATTAATTGTTGATAACTGTTAAAACGCGATACAATCCTCAGGATCAGTGGAATACTCGCTATTCACTTGCCTCGGCGGGGCTCTGACAAGCCCGGAAAGCGCCCGTCGCTCCTCTCTCCGGCGGGCGCTTTTTTGTTCCAATGAACTGAGCTGCTATGCCTGCCTTATTCAAACAGACCCACTACACGGAATCGACTGTTGGATTTTATGGGCGCGCATGTCGCTCCCGCACCTGGTTGGGTTTTTAGTAGGGTACCATGGCATGCCGAGGGACACGACTTAATGGAAACGAAAGAACATGAAATCGCGCGACTATGCCGTGAAATAGGCGAAAGGCAGCTACGTATCCAGGCCCTTGTTAGACCTGCCGTGATACCTAGCGTCCCCACTCCTTATGAACCTATGATCTCCACTGGCATCACTCCGGAATGGCGACGCAACATCGGCACAGCTCACACAGTCCTCGACAAGTCTGTTACGAGCGGAGCGGTCACCGTGACTGGGGAATGATGTGCCTGACCGTCCCCTAACCGTCGGCGACGTGCACCAGCACGCCGCTACCCTCTCCGCGATGGCCGCAGCACTCCTGACTGGCCTCGCATCGGGGAAGTACGACAAGCAAGTCGCGTTCGCTGAAAACATGCTCGCCGAGCTCGGGCTTGCTTTTCCGCCTGCCGCCATGGTCGAGAAAGGGGTCGAGGTCTTCTTGCTCATCAACAAGATGACGGCTGGCCGTGGCCATGTTGTCGCTGACGGCCGCGGCGGATTCGTGACTCAATCGTGGGCTGATGATCCGCGGCATAAGCTCAATCCGGACGGGAGTTTCCAAAACTAAGAAGTTAGCGCCCGAGATTGCAAAAAATGAGCTACAGCGAATTTTGGCTGCCGCATTCAAACTGGCCCACTACCCTCCGCCACATTTCAGAAAAGAGGACGGCTTGTAGGGCGCGCGGCGCGCGCGGCACCCGGCGGCCCTAGCCGCGATCTTAGTCATCTTCGCCAGCGGAGCCTCGTATACGGCTCGGCCAAGTTGACGGTGCCGGCGCAACTAGCGAAACACGATCCGTCCCTCCACCTTCGCATCGATAACTTTCGCCGCCTCGACATAGTCGATCACGTCAAGGGCGACGAGCCGTGTGCCGGAATCCGGGCTCACCTGCGTCTTGCCCGCGAGCATCCCATAGCCGTCGCCGCCGCGCGCCAGGAAATCGTTGGTCGCAAGCTTGTAATCGCGGGCTATGTCAAGCGCTTCGCCGTTGACCATCACAGTCTTCACTCGCGCGCCTGGCGCCGCCGCCGGGTCGGCGACGATGGAAAGCCCGGAAACTTGCGGAAACCGCCCCGACAACCGCCCGATCTGAGAAAACCCGTTTTCGAGCGCGGCCAGAATCGCTTTTCCCGGCACAATCGTCAGCATGGTTTTGTTGACGAGAGGAAGTTCGTTGAGGATGTCGCGCTTCGAGAGTTTGGTGCCCGCCGGATAGAATTTGTCGCCTCTGATTGCGCCGCAATTGATGATTGCAACTTCGGCCGTTGCCACCTTGCGGAGCGCGTCGGCGATGAGATCGCCGATCGCGGTTTCCCCCGAGCGCACGGCCCCAGTGCGGCTGTCGAGCGGCGCGGCAAGGGTCGCGATCTCGACATCGAACCGCTTCGCCAATCCGGCCTGGTAATCGCGGACCATGGCAAACATCGAAGGATCGGGATCGATCTTCGCCGTATCGACGACGCGGAAATTCGGCCACCATAGAAGCGAGCGGCTTGCTTCGTCTCGCGTCCTGGCGACATCGATGTCGACGACCGTGACATAATTTGCGTCCTGCTCGGATTCGACAAGCGCGGTGCGGCCATCGAAATCAATATGCAGATCGTGATTATGGCCGGACAGGATGAGATCGACCG
>DATARJ010000274.1:0-4842 GCA_036264205.1 Methylocella sp. | reverse complement strand
CGCCGTGTTACCAACCCCTGCAAGCATAAGGGTGCCAGTAACACCACCTGCGGCCACGCCAGCCCCAGCCCCACGGCCGATGCCAGCCCCAGCCCCAGCCGCGGTGCCAGCCCCAGCCGCGGCCGCGCCAATAGACTTGCTCGACCTTAGCATTGTCAGCGCCGTCCATGACGATCGCGGCCGTCGACTGCTCCGTAACGCCGCCTGGAAGGGCTGGCAAGCGAAGTGTCATCGCGCCGGCGGCTACGGATGCCCCACCAAGGAGCAAAGCGCCCCCCGCAAGGCTCAAAGCATACACACGAAATGTCCGTTTCGGCATATCAAGATCCCTTCTTTAGGTTTTCCAACTTCAATTTCCCGTCGCCGCAAGAATGGGGCGGACGCCATGAATACCCACTGAACAGCGAATTAATTCGAGGTAACATCTGCATGCGCAGCCGTCCGGAGGACGGCAACCCGAGACGCCCGGTTAATGAATTCCTTGGTTAATCCGGCGGCGGGCGCGTTGACGGGAGCGGCTCAAACTGGTCTACATCCGGGCACCATTGGGCGCCCGTGGCCACGCGCCGCGGGTTCGCGTCGCCACTTGAGACCGCACCTGAGATGAATTTGCTGACGCCTTTCGCCAACGCCTGGCACCATCGCGAGTTGATCAGGGCCGTGGTCCGGCGCGAATTGGCGGTCCGGTTTCGCGGCACGATCCTTGGCTGGGCGTGGGCGGTCTTTGGGCCGCTCGTCATGCTTAGCGCCTATACGGCGATATTCTCTCATGCGGTTGGGGTTCCGGCTTCGGCAAGGGGCGGCGGCGTCGGCAGTTACGCTTTGTCAATCTTTACCGGATTGATTGTCTTCAATCTGTTCAGCGAACTTGCCTACCGCGCGCCGGGGCTATTGCATGAGCACGCGGGCGTCATTAAAAAGTCCATTTTCCCGAGCGAGACCTTGGCATGGATAGCGACGATCCGCGCCGCCGTCTATGCCGCCATAAGCTTGGCGGTTCTCCTCGTTTTCGAGCTGGCGCTGACGTGGTGGCTGCCGCCGGCGAGTTTGCTGTTGCCCTTAGTCGCCGTGCCGTTCTTTTTGTTCCTGCTTGGAATCTGCTGGTTTTTTATGGCCCTTGGATCATTTACTCGCGATGTCGCGCATCTCATGATCTCGATCGTGCCGGTCCTCATGTTCGCGACCCCGATCTTTTATTCAATCGATGACGCGCCGCCCAATCTGCGCATTTACCTGCATCTCAATCCGATCGGAAATTACGTCGAGATGATCCGTGATCTGCTCCTGTTCAATCGAATTCCCGGCCTCGCCCTATATTGCGGGACGGTTTTGGCCTCGCTCCTCATCTTCTTTTTCGCTTATCGTTTCTTCATGCAATACAAGGCCGTGTTCGTCGATGTCATCTGATCTTGTCATCAGCTGCGACCGGGTCGGCAAGGCGTTCCAGCTCTATATGCGGCGCAACGATCAGCTCAAACAGGCGATCTTTGGGCATTGGAAGCAGTTCTACCAGCAGCATTGGGTTCTGCGGGACATCAGCTTCAAGGTTCGCCGCGGCGAAACGATCGGCATCATTGGCCGCAATGGCGCCGGCAAAACCACCCTCTTGCAGATCATCTGCGGCATCACCTTGCCGACGCTCGGCAGAGTGCAAGTCCATGGGCGGGTGGCCCCGATCCTCGCGCTCGGCGCCGGCTTCGACCCCGAGCTGACCGGCCGGGAAAACGCGTTGATCGGTGGCGCCATTCTGGGCATGGGGCGCGCCGCCGTCGAGGCAAGGCTTCCTGCGATCGCTGCCTTCGCGGACATCGGGGACTTCTTTTATCAGCCGGTCAAGCTCTATTCGACCGGGATGGCGGTGCGGCTTGCCTTTGCCGTTTGCGCGCATGCCGATGCGGATATTTTGATCGTGGATGAAGCGCTGTCGGTCGGCGACGCGGCTTTTGGCATCAAATGCGACGCCTATATCGAGGATTTCGCGAACCACGGCACGATTCTCGTCGTCTCACATGCTCTCGAAACCCTGGCGAAGATCTGCGACCGGGTCATCTGGATCGAGGATGGCGTGGTGCAGAGCATGGGCGCACCCAAGGACGTCATCGCGCGTTATTGCGAGGCGATCGACGGCAAGCCGGAACCGGCGCTCGCCGCAAATTTCTGACCCGATTGTAATTCAGGGAACCGGCGGCGTGGCGACCTCCTTGGCGAGCAGAAAATTCGCGTTGTGCCGCGCGATCAGCATCATGGAGGCGGCAAATTCCACGACGATCGCGAGGCCAACCAACCCGACGAAACGCGGATCCTGACGCATCAGCGTTCGGCACAAACGAGGATCGCGACATGGATCGCCAGAGTGACGAGCATGGTCGCCGTTACCACCGAAGCGGGACGATTTTAAAGCGAAACTCACGCGCTCGCGGCGCTGGATCGGCGGAGCGCCTCGACGCCCGGCAATTGCTTCCCCTCTAGCCATTCGAGAAACGCGCCGCCGGCGGTCGAGACATAGGTGAAGTCCTGGGTTACCGCGGCTTGATTGAGGGCCGCGATCGTATCGCCGCCGCCGGCGATGGTCTCTAGCGCACCCACCTTGGTGAGTTGCGCCGCGACCTTGGCGATCGTCATCGTGCCGGTTTGGAATGGCGCGATCTCGAAAGCGCCGACGGGTCCGTTCCAGACGAGCGTCCGGGCCGAGGCGAGAAGGCCTACGGCTTGCGAGATGGTGCGCGGCCCGATGTCGAGAATCATTTGATCTTCCCCCACGGAGTCGATAGCGACGGTCGCAACACGCACATTCGGTTCGAGCCGCGAGGCGACAACCACATCGACCGGCAGCACGAGCTTGCACTTTGCCGCATCCGCCTCGGCGATGATCTGGCGGGCGACTTCGGCGAACTTCTTCTCGTAGAGAGACTTGCCAACCTCCTCGCCGCTCGCCGCGAGCAGCGTATTGGCCATGGCGCCGCCGACGAACAAACATTCGACCTCGCGCATGAGGTTGCCGAGAAGCTCGAATTTGGTCGAGACTTTCGCGCCGCCGACGATCGCCGCCAGCGGACGCCTTGGGTTGGCCAGCATGCCGGTGAGCATTTCAAGCTCATGCTGCATGCTGCGCCCGATATAGGCCGGGAGCTTGTGCGCCACCCCTTCGGTCGAAGCGTGCGCGCGATGTGCCGTGGAAAAAGCGTCGTTGACGTAAATATCGCCGAGTTCGGCCAAGGCGTCGACGAAGGCCGGATCGTTCTTTGTCTCGGCGGCATGGAACCTTGTATTTTCGAGCACCAGGACGTCGCCGTCCCGCATCGCCGCGACCGCGCTTTTTGCGACCGCGCCGGCGCAGTCGGAAGCAAAGGCAATATAGCGTCCGAGCTGGCGCTCAATCTCCACCGCGACCGGCTTCAGCGAGTTCCCCGCGTCCGGCCCGTTCTTTGGGCGGCCGAGATGCGACATGAGGATAACTTTGCCATTTTCTCCCGAAATCTCGCGAATATTCACAAGAATTCGGTCGATGCGGGTCGCATCGGTGATCTTTCCGTTTTCCATCGGGACGTTGAGGTCGGCGCGAACGAGCACCCTTTTGCCGGCAAGGTCCACATCGTCGAGGGTCCGGAACGCCGACATGGGCGCTGTTCTCGTCATAGCAGCTTTCCCATGGCGGCGGCGACATCGATCATGCGGTTCGAAAAGCCCCATTCATTGTCGTACCATGCCAGGACACGAACGAATGTGCCGTCTATCACTTTTGTCTGATCCATATGAAAGATCGATGAATGCGGATCGTGATTGAAATCGGCGGACACATTCGGGCTTTCGGTGAAGGTGAGAATGCCTCTCAATTGCTGCTGCGAGGCGCGCTTGACCGTGTCCTTGATCTCGCCGGCCGTCGTCTTGCGATTGGCGACGAATTTGAAATCGACGACGGACACATTGGGGGTGGGCACGCGGATCGCCGCGCCGTCGAGTTTGCCGTTGAGCTCGGGCAGGACGAGCCCGATAGCTCGCGCCGCTCCGGTCGAAGTCGGAATCATCGAAAGCGCGGCCCCGCGGGCCCGGTAAAGGTCCTTGTGCATTGTATCCAGCGTCGGCTGGTCGCCGGTATAGGAGTGGATCGTCGTCATGAATCCTGTTTCGATGCCGATCGCGTCGTTTAGGATCTTGGCGACCGGGGCGAGGCAATTGGTGGTGCAGGAGGCATTCGAGACGATGAGATGATCCTTGGTCAGCTTAGCGTGATTGACCCCAAAAACCACCGTCAGATCGGCGTGGTCGGCCGCTGCCGAAATGAGCACGCGCTTGGCGCCCGCCTTCAAATGCGCGGCCGCTTTGTCCTTCGAAGTGAAAAACCCGGTGCATTCGAGCGCGATGTCGACGGCAAGCTCCCTGTGCGGCAATTCGTGCGGATCGCGGATCGCGGTGACCTTAATTGGCCCCTGGCCGAAATCGATCGAGTCGCCCGCGACCTTGATATCGCCGGCAAACCGGCCGTGCACGGAATCGAATCGCAGCAAATGGGCATTGGTCTCGACCGGACCGAGATCGTTGATGGCGACAACATGAATGTCGTTGCGCTTTGACTCTGCAATCGCGCGCAGGATATTGCGACCGATGCGGCCAAATCCGTTGATAGCGACTCGAATCGCCATTGTTTCTCCTTCTCCGCGTTCCCGCATGGCATGTCGGTTATTTTAACAGGCGTCAACTGATGCAACGCCGCGTCGCGGCCTCGGCGACGGCTTCTGGCGTAATGTTGAAATAATTGTAAACATCCTTGTAGGGCGCGCTGGCGCCAAAACCGGTCATGCCGATGAAAATCCCGTCTTCGCCGATGATCGCGTCCCAGCCTTG
>DATARJ010000247.1:0-5611 GCA_036264205.1 Methylocella sp. | reverse complement strand
CTTCGGACTTTCCGGCGAGGCGGTCGCTTGGCTCCAGATCGCGCCTTACAAAAGGTCTCTGCCAACCACGGTGCAGGCCGACCCTCTGATCTACCACTGGTATGAGATTGTCGCCGTGTATAGCACGGCAATCAAGGAATTGATCCATGAAGAATTCGGCGACGGCATCATGAGCGCGATCGATTTCTCGATGGATATCAGCCGCGAGGCAGATCCCAAGGGTGACCGCGTAAGAGTCGTCATGTCGGGCAAGTTTTTGCCGTATAAGACTTATTGAACGCGTCAAGCCAACCCTTCGCGAAGTGCATTTCCGGTGCAAGGAGACATTGGCCCGATGCGCCCAACTGATTTCAGCAACCGCAAAACCGCCGTGGCGATCGGTATAGGTTGCAAAAGAGGCTGCTCCAGCGAAGCCATCGTCGCACTCGTTGAACGCGCCATCGCGGCGGTGGCATGCGCGGGTGCGCCAGCGACCCTTTTCACCCACGAGGTCAAGAGAAGCGAGGCGGGCCTCGCCAGTGCGGCAAAAGCCCTTGGCCTGCCGCTCGTCTTCCTCGAAGCTGGGGTTTTGCGGCAAGCCTCTTTACGCGCCGTCACGAACTCGCCAAGAGTGATGCGGATGTTCGGACTTCCATCGATCGCGGAGGCCGCCGCGCTCGCAGGTGCGGGGCCGTCCTCCGTTCTGCTCCTCGCGCGCGTGAGCGATGGGGGCGCAAGCTGCGCGATCGCCGACAAGAGAGAGCCATGACCGTTCACTTCATCGGCGCGGGGCCTGGCGCTCCCGATCTCATCACCTTGCGCGGGCGCGATCTGATCGCCCGCTCGCCCGTATGCCTCTTCGCCGGCTCTCTCGTGCCCCGGGCGCTCCTCGAATATTGTCCCAAGGGCGCCCGCATTGTCGATACGGCGCCGATGAGCCTCGACGAGATCAGCGCCGAATTTTTGCGCGCGCATCGCGAGAATGAGGATGTCGCGCGCCTGCATTCGGGCGACCTTTCGATATGGAGCGCGTTAGGCGAACAAATCCGCGCGCTCGACCGGCTCTCCATTCGCTATACGATCACGCCGGGCGTTCCGGCATTCGCCGCCGCCGCCGCCGCCTTGGGCGTCGAGCTAACCCTGCCGGAAGTGGCGCAATCCTTGGTTCTGACCCGCATCCAGGGGCGCGCCTCATCGATGCCGGAGCATGAAAAGCTCGCAACTTTCGCGGCCACGCGGGCGACCCTCGCCGTTCACCTCTCGATCCATGCGATCGAGCGGGTCGCGGCGGAATTGACGCCGCATTATGGCGCCGGCTGTCCGGCAGCAATCGTGTTTCGCGCCTCGTGGCCGGATCAAAGGATTCTTCGGGGGACGCTCGCGACCATCGCCGGAATGGTTGCGGAGGCGCCGATGGAGCGCACCGCGCTGATCCTCGTCGGGCAAGTTTTGGCGCGTGGCGATTTTCGCGCGAGCGCACTCTATGACAAAGCCTACCAGCGCCGTTTCCGGGGCAAACCTCAATGACCCCCGAGAAACGGCGTTCGCGCGAGAAGATGGCCGTCGCGGTCGAATACCGCGATCTCAAGCGCGATGCCGCTGCCGCGCAGAACCTTCGCGGCCGTGCGCCTCGCCGCCTCCGCGACCAGTGCCGCGAGGTCGAAGTCTTCTGCGCTGGCCAGGTCCAGGACTTCCCTGGCGCTATTCGCGGTTTTCGCACGCGCGATGAGATCGTCGCCGGCGCCGGCTTCTGCGCAGCGTGCCGCGAGCCAGGAAAAATCGACTTCGCCACGGCGCGAGTGGAGATCGAGAAGGCCTTGTCCGAGTTTGGTCATTTTGGCAAAGCCGCCGGCGATCGTCACTTTGGCGAGTTCGTGCGTGCGCAGATATTTCAGCATGCCGCCGACAAAATCGCCCATCTCGATCAGCGCAACGTCCGGCAACCCGTGCAGCGCCTTGATCGCCGCTTCCGAAGTCGAGCCGGTCGATCCGGCGATATGGGAAAGCCCGGCGGCGCGGGCGACATCGATCCCGCGATAAATGGTGTCAATCCATGCCGCGCAGGAAAAGGGGACCACAATCCCGGTCGTGCCCAGGATCGAGAGGCCACCGACGATGCCGAGCCGCCCGTTGAGCGTTCGCTCGGCGATTTTTTCGCCGCCTGGAATGGAGATTTCGACGGTTGCGTCTCCGGCAAGACCATACATGCGCGCGACCTCGCCAATCGCGGCTTTGATCATAAGGCGGGGCGCCGGATTAATCGCCGGTTCTCCCGGCGGCAGCGGCAGGCCCGCGCGGGTGACGGTGCCGACTCCCTCTCCGGCGCGAAACACCACGCCCGATCCTGGCGGGGCGTGGGACACGCGCGCGATCACCAGCGCGCCGTGCGTCACGTCGGGATCGTCGCCTGCGTCCTTGATGATTCCCGCGCGCGCAAAGCCCTCGCCAAGCTCTTCCAAGGCCAGCGCAAAAGACGGCCGCGCGCCGCCCGGCAAGGTGATCGCGACGGTAGCGGGAAATTGGCCGCGAACGAGCGCCTCATAGGCCGCCCGCGCGGCGGCGGCGGCGCAGGCGCCGGTCGTCCATCCCTTGCGCAAATTCGCCGTCCGGGAAGGGCGCTCCTCGGGGTCGCTCATTGGAAAGGAAACGCCTTCTCGTGAAACTCGCCGGCCATGACGGCAATATTCTAGCACGCGGCCTCGTCATCGCCGCGCCGCGCTCGGGCAGCGGTAAAACCGTGCTGACCCTAGGGCTCATGCGCTCTTACCGGAATGCGGGCCTCACTGTGGCCGGCGCCAAATGCGGGCCGGACTATATCGACCCGGCTTTTCATGCCGCCGCGACGGGTAAACCAAGCTTCAATCTGGACAGTTGGGCGATGCGTCGCACGCTTCTCGGCGCTCTGGCTACTGCCGCTGGCGAGGCTTCCGGCCTTGTCCTCTGCGAAGGCGTCATGGGGCTTTTCGACGGAGTGGCGGGCGAGCCTGGCCGGACCGGCTCGTCCGCCGATGTCGCGGCGGCGCTCGGCTGGCCGGTCCTGCTCGTGATCGATGCTAGCGGACAATCGCAAACGGCGGCGGCGATCGTCCAAGGCTGCGCCAGCTTCGACCCGCGCATAAAAATCGCCGGGGTGGTCCTGAATCGAGTGGCTAGCCCGCGTCATCGCCACCTCGTGACGGGAGCCATCGAGGCACTCGGACTAGCAGTTTTGGGGGCCTTGCCCCGCGACGAAAGAATCAATCTGCCGGAGCGCCATCTCGGCCTCGTGCAGGCCGGCGAAACCGATGGGCTCGATGGGACTTTGGACCGGATCGCGAGATTTATCGATGAGCATGTCGATACCGGCGCCGTTTTGTCGTGCGCCCGCGCGTCCCCTGCATTGGCTTGCGCCGGAGCGCCCGCCTTGCCTCCTCCCGCACAGCGCATCGCGATCGCCAGGGACGAAGCGTTCTCGTTTCTCTATCCGCATATTCTGGCCGGCTGGCGAAAGGCGGGCGCGGAAATCGCTTTCTTTTCGCCGCTCGCCGACGAGCCACCGCCTGACCACTGCGATTTTTGCTGGCTGCCAGGTGGCTATCCCGAGCTTCACGCGGGGCTAATCGCGGGGGCAGAACGGTTTGTTACCGGTTTGCGCCGGTTCGTGGAAACCAGGTCCGCGCATGGCGAATGCGGCGGCTACATGGTTTTGGGGCAACACCTGACCGATCAAGCCGGCCATGTTCATCCCATGGCTGGACTTCTCGGGGCGTCGTTCAGTTTTGCGAAACGCAAGCTGCATCTCGGCTACCGGAAAGTACGTATCGCCGAGGCGCATCCTTTGGGCAGGGAAGGCGCGCTGCTGCGCGGCCATGAGTTTCACTATGCCACGATCGAGGCCAAAAGCGAGGGCGACCCGCCTTTCGCCTTCGTCCGGGATGCGCATGGGGGGCCCGAACAAGCGGCAGGAAGCCGGCGCGGCAATGTGACGGGAAGCTTTTTTCACGTCATCGCCGCGGAAGAACCAGAATGAGTTCCGCCGGCCGTTCGCGCTTTACAGCGATTCCCGGACGGGCCCGGTGGCATTGTCGCCTCCGGGCCGCCTGGGCTGAAACTCAGCATTGAGCGTTGTCAGGCTGGAAGGACCGCCACGATCTCTAGCGTGTCGGGATCGATGATCAACAGTTCATCCCTGACAACAATGTAGTCGAAGCCGCGATATTCCGGAACGATGTCGACAATCGTGTCGGGTATCTCATAAACCTCCACGGTATCGGGCACCCGGGTTCCAACCGAAAGCGCGAAATCGACGTCGTCGATCCGCCGAACGTCCCCACCGGTGATGATCCCGTGAAGTCTGGTCTTCTGATCCGGAGATAATGTGGTGGACCCGACCGATCGTCCAGACCGCCCCTGGGCCGAACCTTGCGTAGGAACGAGCGCCACGATTTCGCGCGTGCCGGGATCGACGATCGCCAGCTCATCTCTCACGGCGATGTATTTGAAGCCGCGATATTGAGGGATGATGTCTACAATCCTTTCGGGAACATCATAAACCCTCGCCGTACCGGGCACTCGGATTCCGACCGAAAGCGGAAAATCGACGTGGTCAACACGATGAACACCCCCGCTGACGATAGTTTCGTGGAGTTTAGTCCTCTGATCCGAGGACAATGCGGTGGACCCGATTGATCCTCCGGAGCGGCTCTGGGCCGCATCCTGCCCGGACTGGCCGGTGCGATGCTCCTCTACGGCGCCGGAGCGCCCCTGGGTCTGGCCCTGCATCTCGCCCGACTGGCCCGAGCGCCGCTCTTTTTCATCCATGGTGCCGGAGCGCCTCTGGGTCTGACCCTGCATCTCGCCGGACTGGCCGGAGCGCCGCTCTTTTTCCTCGATGGCGCCGGACCGCTTCTGGGTCTGGCCCTGCATCTCGCCCGACTGGCCGGAGCGTTCCTCGACGGCGCCGGACCGCCCTTGGGCCTGGCCTTGCATCGGGCCAGGTTGGCGTTCGCGCGGCGCGCCGCCCAACTCGCGTTGAGAAGAACCCTTGGCCCCACTTGCGCCGCCCAGCGAATCATCCATGCGCTGCTGGGCCGCGGCCAAGCCGCCGCCGGCGATCAGCGCCGCTCCTGCGATCGTACCCAATAAACTCTTTCTCATCTGGACCACTCCTTCATTACAGCGAATTGCGGCGAAACGCGACCGCTGAAGGATGGTTCCCGATTGTCCGAGGGTAAAATTGACTGGCTTAAGTATGAATACGAAGAAGAGTATGAATACGAAGAAGCTAGGCCGTTGCTAACGATTCCCGAGCAAGCTAGGTCAGCAAAATTGATATGGTTTGAACATCTCGATCAAAATAAACTCCGTGCCGCCTGGGCCATTCCTAAAGCTTCCGGTATTTGCCACTTTGCTCCGCCGAAGCCCTTTGCTGACTCGATGCCGTAATTATTATCCTTCAGCCAGTTATTATTCCTCACCCCGTCAAGACCTCAGGACGCTGCTTTCCCCGCTTGACTATTAGCTTGTTCAGGGACGCGATATAGGCCCTCGCCGACGCCACGAGGGTGTCGGGATCGGCGCCCTTGGCGGTGACCGATTTGCCGCCCTCGGCGAGCCGCACGGAAACCTCTGCTTGCGCGTCGGTTCCCTGGGT
>DATARJ010000239.1:0-3199 GCA_036264205.1 Methylocella sp. | reverse complement strand
TCTGGAAGCTCAACGGAAAGGCCTTCGCCGGATTCGGACCGGCGCCGTTGTTTTCGGTCAAGCGAGGGACCCCGGTGACGCTCGGTTTCGTGAACCATACGGTCTTCGTTCAGGAGATGCGCGTGCATGGGCATGCGATGCGGCTGCTGCACGATCTCGATGATGGCTGGGAGCCCTATTGGCGTGATGCCGTCCTCGTGCCGGAAGGCAAGACCAAACATGCCGCCTTCGTCGCCGACAATCCGGGCAAATGGGCGATCGCGTGTTCCATCGCTGGGCGTCAGGCCACTGGAATGGCCACATGGTTCGAAGTGACCTGAGTGAGGCCGAATTATTTGGGTATGGGCCGCACGCGCTTGACGAAAAGACTGACGATCAGGGCGTGCGCGACGTGTTCCGCCATGCACTGATAGCCGAGATCGTTAAGATGGAAATTATCGCCCGCCATCAATTGCAAATTGGCCCTGGTCTGGGCGATGAACCGCATCGCATCGTAGCGGCGGACGTAAAGAATATTTTCCTCGGCCGCGATTTTCTGCAGGCTGTCGCGTATCGCGACATAATTTGCGTCCCGGGCGAGGCGCACGGTATATTGCACCCCGACGAGCACGACGTCGATCCGGTTCTCCTTCAGCCAGCGGATCGTCGAACGCACGGTGTCTTCGAATTCCTGCGGCGGGATCCGGGCAAGCGCGTCGTTGGTTCCCAGCTGCCAAAGCACGAGGTCCGGATTCCGGAGCGCGACCTCGCTGCGGATTCGCTCGGCCGTGTCCTCCGCCATTTCTCCGGAGACGCCGCGGTTGAGGATCACGATATCGACGCCCTTGAGGGCATGTTCGAGGATCGTTTCGAGCTGCGCGGGATAGCTCATGTCCTTCGACGAGGCCCCGTACCCGAGCGTCGAGGAAGAGCCGATCGCGAGAATGCGCACTTTCTCGCCCTTTTGCAGCGCCGCGGTCACATTGGGCAACGTGGCCGGGGCGGCGATATCCGTCGCCGGCACGTCGCAGGGCGGGCTCATCGGCGGCGCGACGGGAGGCGCACCCAGGTCCTCCGCGCGGGGCGCCGGCATGACCGGCAGGACCGGCATGAAGAGGCAGGCGAGCGCAAGGGCGAAAGCGGCGTGTTGGCCAAGGCCGCCCGCAATCTTTCGCGCCATTCCGCTGTCCATGCGATGAAACCCAGAACGAGAACACCCAAGATAACGATGAATGCGTCGGACGCAACATGTCCGCCGTAGATAAAGCGGAAGATTTGCCCGCAGAGACTGATCACGAGCGAAGCGAGCAGCAAAAGCGACGGAGCATCACGGTGGAGAAGCGCGACGGCCAGAGCTTGCCCGCCGCTCCCGCCCCTGGCGCGGTTATGCGACTACGATCTAGTTTGAACACCACGAATCTGCTACTCTTTTGCATGTAAAGCAAAGGATTACGGCTCGTGACGACAGCTTCACTGATCCGCATTGCCAACTTGGATGAGCTTCACGGCGATGGCCCACACGCACTCTCGGCGGACGGATTTGACGTGGTGGTTGTGAGGACACCGGCTGGGCTACGAGCTTTCGAGGGGCGCTGTCCGCATCAAGGCGCGCTGCTCGGAGAGGGTGAGCTCGATGGAGACAGGTTAGTTTGTCGAAACCATCGCTGGCGCTTCAGCGCCGACTCGGGACAGCGCGAAGGCGGACCGCAACGTCTCGCCCCTTGTCCCGTCGTCGAACGAGAGCGCGCCCTCTTCGTCGATGTTTCGGGGCTTTCGCGCGGACCGGATCGGATCGTGGCAAAGCGCACATTGGACGATCTGCCGGGTCCGAGAGGGCTGCCGTTGTTGGGCAACATCCACCAGCTCGACTTGTCGAAGCTTCACCTCATCCTCGAACGCTGGGCCGCCCAATATGGACCAGTGTACCTGTTCAAAATGGGCTCGGCGCGCGTCGTAGCGCTCTCCGATCCGAAGTGGTGCGATCAGGTTTTGCGGGCGCGGCCCGAAACCTTCATTCGTCATTCTGGCATTGCTCCTGTAGCTTCCGAAATTGGCGCTGACGGAGTTTTTTCCGCCGAGGGTGACGCCTGGCGCCCGCAGCGGAGACTCGCCATGTTGGCGCTGGCCCAGCGTCACTTGCGCGGCCCTTATCCGAAGCTTCAGACCGTCGCCACCCGCCTGAAGAAGCGCTGGGAACGGCTGGCGGACGCCGGCGCGCCGCTCGATATCGTTGACGAACTCAAGCGTTTCACGGTGGACGTTACGACGCTCATCACCTTCGGCCACGACCTCAACAACGTCGAGCTGGGGGACGACGTCATTCAGCGTAAGCTCGAACTCGTGTTTCCAGCAATGACTCGCCGGATGCTCGCGCTGTTTCCGACGTGGAGACTTGTCCGTCTCCCTCGAGATCGCCGTCTGGACCGCGCTCTTGCGGAGCTCCGAGCTTGGCTCGGCAAGCTGGTAGTCGCCGAGCGAACGCGCCTCGCGGCCGAGCCCGGACGTGCCGAGAAGCCGTCGAATTTCCTGGAGGCCATGCTGTCGGCACACGATGACGGCGGCTGGCCTTTTTCCGACACCGTGATTTTCGGAAATCTCATGACCATGCTGCTCGCGGGCGAAGACACGACCGCGTACGAGTTGGGCTGGGCTGTCCATCAGCTGTGCGACAATCCGGAGTCGGTGATGGAATTGCGGCGAGAGGCTGACGAGCTCCTCGGAACATCGGACGTGGCCGGCGACATCGAGACGGCAAACAAGCTGGTCTGGGCCGCCGCGGTTGCCAACGAAACGATGCGTCTCCGCCCGGTAGCCCCCATTGTGGTGATCCTCGACGCAAAAGTCGAGACAGTGGTCGGTGATTTGCTCCTGCCGAAGGGAACCCGCGTGTTCGTGCTCATGCGTCCGGCGGCGTGCCATCCAGATCACTTCGTCGAGCCCCACGCCTTCCGACCCCAACGCTGGCTTGGCGCAAACGCCGGCACGCACGACGTATCGGCGCATATTCCGTTTGGTTCGGGTCCGCGCATTTGTCCTGGCCGCATTCTCGCTATGCTCGAGATGAAGCTATTGCTCTCGATGCTTTACAAAAATTTCGACGTAGAACGGGTGGGCAGTGCGGAAGCCGTGCGGGAACACTTTGCATTTACGATGGCGCCAGTGGGACTGAAAGTGCGCCTCCGCCGTCGCTCGAGACCGCTGGCCGAAACGGGCGCTGCCT
>DATARJ010000238.1:0-1755 GCA_036264205.1 Methylocella sp. | reverse complement strand
GAGAAGGCCGCGATCGCCTTCGGCGCGGGCCTCAAGGAAAACCTCCGGACCTTCGCGCTCGTCACCAACACCTTGGCGAAGGACAAGGAGATTTCCGACCGCTGGCGCGGCTTTAAGGACGTGGCGGACGCAAGGCACCTTGCCAACCGCGTCGAGCCCGAGGTGGTCGATGCGCTGGTTGGCGCGGTGCGCGCCGCCTATCCGCGCCTGTCTCACCGCTATTACAGGCTGAAAGCCAAATGGTTCGGCAAGCCCGCGATCAAACATTGGGACCGCAACGCGCCGCTGCCGCAGGTCCCGGCGAAGACCTATCCCTGGGACGATGCGCGGGACATTGTGCTTGGCGCTTACAACGGTTTCTCGCCGAAAATGGCGGGGATCGCAAAGCGTTTTTTCGACGAGCGCTGGATCGATGCGCCGGTGCGGCCGGGCAAGCAGCCGGGCGCCTTCGCGCATCCAACGGTGCCCTCCGCGCATCCTTACGTGCTGATGAACTATCAGGGCAAGCCGCGCGACGTGATGACGCTCGCGCATGAACTCGGCCATGGCGTGCATCAGGTTTTGGCCGGCCCCAATGGCGCGCTGATGGCGCCGACGCCTTTGACCTTGGCCGAAACCGCGTCGGTTTTTGGCGAAATGCTGACGTTCCGCGCCCTGCTTCTGCGCACCACAAATGCCGCGCAGCGCCGCGCCATGCTCGCCGCCAAGGTCGAGGACATGCTGAACACGGTGGTGCGGCAGATCGCGTTTTATTCCTTCGAACGCAAGCTGCACCTCGAACGGCGCAATGGCGAACTGACGGCGGCGCAAATCTGCGGCCTATGGATGAGCGAACAGGCCGAAAGCCTCGGGCCCGCGATCGAGCTTGGGACCGACTACGAGAGCTATTGGGCCTATATCCCGCATTTCGTCCACTCGCCCTTTTATGTCTACGCCTATGCGTTCGGCGATTGCCTCGTGAATTCCCTCTACGGCGTCTATCAAGGCGCGCGGGAAGGTTTCGCCGAACGCTACCTGGCGATGCTTGCGGCGGGCGGCACGAAGCATCATTCCGAATTGCTCGCGCCGTTCGGGCTCGATGCGCGCGACCCCGCTTTCTGGCAGATCGGGCTGAACATGATCGAGGGAATGATCGCCGATCTCGAAGGATTGGAAGGGAAGGGGTAACGCGCTTGGGACCGCGTTATCGCACGAAGCCCAAAATATCCTTTACACACGCCATGTTCTTCGCCGCGATCGCGCGGGCGCGCGCGGCCCCATCGACGAGAACACCGTCGATAAAGGCTGGGTCCTCCTTCAGTCGTTTCATCTCGGCGCCGATCGGTCCGAGTTTGGCCACCGCGAGATCGACAAGCGCCGATTTGAAAGCCGAGAAATAACCGCCTCCGAAGGTCTTCAGGACATCAATTTTTGTCTCGCCGTTGAGCGCGGCAAAAATGCCGACGAGATTTTCGGCTTCAGGCCGGTGCTTGAGGCCTTCAATTGCCGACGGGAGCGCTTCCGGGTCGGTCTTCGCCTTGCGGATTTTTTGGGCGATCGTGTCGGCATCGTCGGACAGATTGATCCGCGAATAGTCGGAAGGGTCCGACTTCGACATTTTCTTGGAGCCGTCGCGTAGACTCATCACCCGCGTGGCGGGCCCCTGGATCAACGGCTCCGGCAAAGGGAAGAACGCATCGCCATGACCATGCGCGGCGATCGAGGCGGCATAATCGAGGTTGAATTTTTGGGCGATATCGCGGGCGAGTTCGAGAT
>DATARJ010000178.1:0-15999 GCA_036264205.1 Methylocella sp. | reverse complement strand
CTGCACCACGTGTACCGCTTGGCGCTAGGCGGGACGGCAGTGGGCACCGGTATCAACTCGGCGCCCGGCTTTGCCGAAAGAGCCGCCGCTGAAATCGCGGCACTGACTGGCCTGCCGTTAGTCACCGCAGCCAACAAGTTCGCAGTCCAGGGCGCCCATGATGCGCTGGTGCAGCTATCCGGAACATTCCGCACGCTGGCGGTATCGCTCTACAAGATCGCCAACGACATCCGCCTGATGTCCTGCGGCCCGCGCGCCGGCTTTGCGGAGTTGGAGATCCCCGAGAACGAGCCCGGCTCCTCGATCATGCCGGGCAAGGTGAATCCCACCCAGGCCGAGGCGCTGACCATGATCTCCGCCCAGGTGATGGCCAACGACGTGGCGGTCGGCTTCGGCGGCGCCGGCGGCTATCTGGAGATGAACGTGTATAAGCCGCTAATGATCTTCAATATCACACATTCGATCACGCTCATGGCCGATGGGTGCACGAACTTCCGCAAGTTTCTGATTGAAGGCACCCGCCCAAATCTGACGAAGATCAAGGAGTACGTCGATCGTTCCCTGATGCTGGTGACCGCACTAGCGCCGGTGATCGGTTACGACAAGGCGTCGAAGATTGCCCACCATGCGATGGACCACGACCTCACGCTGAAGGCCGCCGCGCTGGAACTTGGATTTGTAAATGAGGAGGAGTTCGATCGCATTGTCGATCCGGCAAAGATGGTCAGGCCATATGTCGCAAGCGGCACATAACGAGGACCGCGATGGCCGCCGAACTTCACAAATAATGACGGAGAGGAACCCCAATGACCACCCTCGCGAAGCGCGGTCTAGAGCTGATCCACGATCCCACTCTGAACAAATCAACCGCTTTCACCGAAGCCGAACGGCAATCGCTTGGCCTCATTGGCCTCGTGCCCGACGTCACCGAGACCGAGGACCTCCAGCTGCGGCGTGTGTTGACCCAACTGGGGCATAAGAACACCTACCTTGATCGTTACATTTATCTCACCAATCTGCTCGACCACGACGAAACGCTGTTCTACCGCACCGTAATGTCGGATCCGGCGCGATTCCTGCCGATCGTGTACGATCCGACAATCGGCGAGGCCTGTCTCAAGTTCGGCCACATCTACCGTCAGGCGCGTGGCATGTATCTCTCGATCGCACGCCGCGGCAAGGTGAAGGAGATCTTAAAGAATTGGCCGCGGGAGGACATCCGGTTCATCTGCGTCACCGACGGAGGCCGCATTCTCGGCCTTGGCGACCTCGGTGCGAACGGCATGGGCATCCCAATCGGCAAGCTGCAGCTCTACACTGCCTGCGCCGGCGTGCCGCCGCAATACCTACTGCCCATGTACCTCGACGCGGGTACTAACAACGAGCAGTACCTGAACGACCCGTTGTATTTAGGCCTCCGCAAAACACGCCCACCGACTGCCGAGCTGTTTTCGTTTGTCGATGAGTTCGTCGAGGCGGTGCAGGAGGTGTTTCCGAAATGCTGCATCCACTTCGAAGATTGGACGGGAGCAGACGCCGTGCACCTCCTTGAGCGCTACCGCGACAAGTACTGCGTCTACAACGATGACGTGCAAGGCACGGCTGGCATCACGCTTGCCGGCATGATCAATGCCGCCAAGCTTAAGGGCACGAGGCTGAAGGACGAGAAATACCTATTTCTCGGCGCTGGTTCGGCAGGCATCGGCCTCGCCGACCTCCTGTGTTCCGCTCTCGTTGCGGACGGCATGGATCTGAAGGCAGCGCAATCACAAGTCTGGATGTTCGACGTCAATGGTCTACTACAATCGACCCGCACCGACCTCGTCGATTTCCAGATGCCATATGCACATGATCATGCGCCAACCAAGGACTTCGTCGCTGCCGTCGACAGCATTAAGCCAACCACGATCATCGGTGTCAGCACTGTCGGGGGCGCCTTCACGCAGAAGGTCGTTGAGGCCATGTCGCGAATCAACGAACGCCCTGTCATCCTAGCGCTCTCGAACCCGACGGAGCACGCCGAATGCACCGCCGAGCAGGCGTATAACTGGTCGCTGGGCAAGGCGATCTATGCCGCGGGCGTGCAGTTCCCGCCCGTCAACTACAAAGGCCAGACTCGTCTGGCAGGCCAAGCCAACAACTTCTACATCTTTCCTGCGGTTGGCATGGCGATCTTCGCGACGCAGGCGCGCCGGGTTACGGACGAGATGTTCATCGAGGCCGCTGCGGCGGTGGCGGATCAAGTGTCGGCTGAAGAGCTCAAGCAGGGTCTCTTGTACCCGCTGCAGTCAAACATCCTTGAAACCGAAATCAAAACAGCGGCGCGGGTTGCGGCGCTTGTCTTTGATTCGAATCTGGCCCGCGTGGAGCGTCCGGCGAATATGGAGACATTCATTCGGCAGCACGTCTACAAACCTGAGTACCAAGCCCTGGTCTGAGACAGCACGTGCCGGCCTTGGTTGGACGAGACGGTTCCGTCTGTCGGGAAGGAATTGATCCGCGAGCGCGTGCCATTCCACCGGCAATCAAGGCTTTGCCTCATGCTCCTCGCCGAAGGCGTGCCAAGATGGCTAAAGTCGCGGGCCCGCAAATCGAGGCGGCTTTCGCGACATAGCGCGCGGCCAGTATAAGAAACCCATTTCAGACTGACCCACTACCGCTTCTGCTGTGTTCGCGCTTCGCTGGTGCCTCGTTCTCGCGCGCCACGCTCCGCTCAGGACTGTTCACGCCGGGAGGGAGTTTGCGACGAACCTCGACCGCACCCGTTAGGTAGGTATCCCGCGCATGGGGGGCACTGGACGAAACCGGCCGGGTAGCGGACATTGCAACCGCGCGGACCGCGTTTCGATCCACGGCTTGATGAAGCGCGGATCTGATCAACATCGCAGTTCGCGGCGCACATATGACTGGACGCACGCATGACCGAGACCACGCCGCAAGACCGCATCCCTTTGAGGAACCGCACGAAACTGATCCACGCCGGGCGCCGCCCCAGCGAACAACATGGCTTCGTCAATACGCCGGTCTATCGGGGCTCGACCGTGCTGTTTCCGACTCTGGAAGATTTTTTGGCCCGTAAGACGCGCTTCTCTTACGCCACCCAGGGAACGCCGACAACGGAGGCGCTGGAGAGCGCGTGGACGGAACTGTCCGGCGCCGCTGGAACCGTGCTTGCGCCGTCGGGCCTCGCCGCGATCACGCTCGCCCTGCTAGCCGCCATCAAGTCTGGCGATCATATTCTCGTGACCGATGCGGTTTATCGCCCCACTCGCAACTTCTGTGAGACGATCCTGGCCCGCATGGGCGTCGAGACAACGTATTACGATCCCGCGATCGGCGCCGCGATCGAATCCTTGATCCGGTCGAACACAAGCGTGATCTTCATCGAGATACCAGGTTCGCAAAGCTTCGAAATCCAAGATGTCCCGGCGATCGCCGCGCTCGCCCGGTCCAAGGGCATTTGCACGATTCTGGACAACACCTGGGCCACGCCCCTGTTCTTTCCGCCCCATGCGCGTGGCGCGGATATGGCGGTCGAAGCCGGCACAAAATATCTCTCCGGCCATTCCGATCTTCTCATCGGCCTCGTGTCCGCCAACGCGGAATGGTTTCCAAGGCTGAGGACCACCTTCGACGCCTTTGCGATGTGCGCCGGTCCCGAGGACGTTTTCTTGAGTTTGCGCGGGCTGCGCACGCTCGACCTCCGGTTGCGGGAGGCCGAGCGTCAAGCGCTCGATCTCGCCCGCTGGCTCGGCGCCCGGAAAGAGGTCGTCCAAGTCTTGCATCCGGCGCTTCCTTCCTGCCCGGGACACGCCTTTTGGAAGCGGGATTTTCTCGGCTCGTCGGGGCTTTTCTCCGTGCTTCTTTCGCCCTGCTCACGAGCCGCGCTCGCCGCCATGCTCGACGGGTTAAAACTATTTGGCATGGGCTATTCATGGGGCGGCTTCGAGAGCCTTGTCATTCCTTTTGATTGCCGGAGTTATCGCAGCGCGACGGCGTGGAATCCGCCAGGCCCAGCGTTGCGCTTTTCCGTCGGTCTCGAAGACATCGAGGATCTGAAGGCGGATCTCGACGCGGGATTCGAGAGAATGCGAACCGCCGTGTGAGAGACGCGTTGCGCGGACCCTCCCAACCGGAATTTTGCCCCCGCGAGCATTCGGGCGAGCGAGGAGATTTTTTCCAGGCACGGGGGTCATCGCGGGCGGCTTGTTTTTGACTGTCAGCTGCTATTTTCGCGAAAGCAAATTAATTCGAGTTGCCGTGCAAGCGCGTTGAGATTTGCGCTCCAGCACCTAAGGCATCGGCAAGTCTGGAGTATCTTATCGTGACACGGAGCAATAAGGCGGTCGCACCCTGTGGGGTCCGGATGATGGGTCTTGCCACGGCCGTGTTGGCTGCCACAATGGACATTGCCTGCGCACATTCCCGCGCCGATCAAATTTACGACGCCAATGCGAAGCCGAAACCCCAATTAGCCCCCTCGCGCTGGGACCGCGTCCGTTTCCATCGCTCTGCAACGCGCGGCCGCCAAGGCCTGCGCGCGAGGACCCTGCACCCCGAAGGCCGGGGCAACGTGACACGGTGATTAGGGACGCGGCGGGGTTCGACCCGACTGCCAGTCCCAGGCGTTGGCGGATCACGACGGCGGATCGACGGGCGGGTAGGAAAAGAGCTTGGGCGCCGCCCGAGCGTTACGATAGAAAGCCCATCGGCGGGCCCGCGCGGCGGAATATCGCGCGGCGCGATCCGTCACTGAAAAGCTACGCTTAGGATTTCGTAGCTCTTGCCGCCGCCTGGCGTGTTCACCTCTACGGAATCGCCGGTTTTCTTGCCGATAAGGGCGCGCGCCGTCGGTGAAGTGATCGAGACTCGTCCGGCCTTCACATCGGCTTCGCTCTCGCCGACAATTTGGTACGTCTTCTTTTCGTCCGTGTCCTCGTCGACGAGCGTCACCGTCGCGCCGAACTTGATCGTATTGCCGGAGAGTTTTGATACATCGATAACCTCGGCGCGCGATAACCTATCTTCGAGCTCGGCAATGCGCCCTTCATTCAAGGCCTGCGCGTCCTTGGCGGCGTGATATTCGGCATTCTCGGCAATGTCGCCATGCGTCCGCGCTTCGGCGATCGCTTGGATGATGCGCGGACGCTCGACTTGCTGGCGCCGCTTCAACTCCTCTTCGAGGGCGGAGTACCCGCCCGCCGTCATGGGGAACTTGTCCATGCTCAATGCTCTTTCACGTCTGCCGTTCACTCCGCGACTGGAGCGTGACCCGACTCTTTATCCGGTCATGTCCAAGGGTTTTGAATTGGCATGATCCGACTAGGAAACCAATCTCCACTCCGCGTTCAAAGATCATGCTCTAGGTTTGCCGGTTATGGCCCAGGCGTAAATTCCGCGTGGATGTTTATTCTATTTCGATAGTTTCGCTGAGACGCAATGTCGATTTCGTGCGGCAACTGGCAAAACTGCTTCGCATCCGCGTCAGACAGTAACAGACACCTTCTCGAAACCGACCGCAAGGGGTGTTTCACCAGTCCCGATTGTCCCCCGCCCCGGTCCAGCCGCGCTTCAGCCAAAATAATCCTGCAGCGCGCGAACCTGCAGATCGCCGGCGAGATAGGCCCGAATTCCCTGCGACGCGGCAATCGCGCCAGCGAGGGTCGTGTAGTAGGGTACCTTATGCAAGAGAGCGGCGCGGCGCAACGACCGCGAATCGGCGAGGGCTTGCGCGCCTTCGGTCGTATTGAGCACAAGCTGGATCTCGCCGTTTTTGATCAAATCGACGACATGCGGCCGGCCTTCCGAAACCTTGTTGACACGCAGCGTCTTTACGCCCTCGCTATCAAGATAGCGCGCGGTGCCGCCGGTCGCGCGGATCTTGAAGCCGAGCCCCGCCAATAATCGTGTGGTTTCGAGGACGCGCGGCTTGTCGATGTCGCGCACCGAAACGAAGACGGCGCCTGTCCTTGGAACATTCGTGCCGCCGCCGAGCTGGCTCTTTGCGAAAGCGACCGGAAACGAGCGATCGAGGCCGATGACCTCGCCGGTCGAGCGCATTTCCGGCCCGAGCACGGTGTCGACGCCGGGAAACCGGGCAAACGGAAATACCGATTCCTTGACGCCGACATGATCGAGACGCGCGGGCCGTAATCTGAAGCCAGCCAGGCTTTCCCCGGCCATGATCCGCGCCCCGATCTTGGCGATAGGCACGCCGATGACCTTGGCGACGAAAGGAACCGTCCGCGCCGCGCGTGGGTTGACTTCAAGCACGTAGATTTCGCCGTCCTTCAACGCATATTGCACGTTCATCAAGCCGCCGACCCCGAGCGCCAGGGCGAGCTTCTTGGTCTCCGCTTCGAGTTCGGCGATCGTTTCGGGGGCAAGCGAGCGCGGCGGCAACGAACAGGCGCTGTCGCCAGAGTGAATTCCGGCCTCCTCGATGTGTTCCATGATGCCGCAGATGAAGACTTGCCTGCCGTCCGAAAGCGCATCGACGTCGATCTCGATGGCGTCCGACAAATAGCGGTCGAACAAAAGAGGATTCTTGCCGAGCACGGTATTGATTTGCCCGGTCTTGTCGTTTGGATAGCGTGCCTTAACCTCGGAGGGAACGAGGCTCGGAAGCGTGCCGAGCAGATAGTCGTCGAACGCGAGGTTATCGAAAATGATTGCCATCCCCCGCCCGCCCAGCACGTAGGACGGACGCACGACGAGGGGGAGGCCAAGATCGGAGGCAACGAGGCGCGATTGCTCGACCGAATAGGCGATCCCGTTCATCGGCTGCTTGAGGCGAATCTTGTCGAGGAGCCGCTTGAAGCGGTCGCGATCCTCGGCGAGATCGATTGAATCGACCGATGTCCCGAGAATAGGTATGCCCGCCTGTTCGAGCGCATGCGCCAGTTTGAGCGGTGTCTGGCCGCCGAATTGCACGATCGCACCCTTGAGCTCTCCTGCCTCCCCTTCCTTGGCCAGGATTTCCAGCACGTCTTCGGCGGTCAGGGGTTCGAAATAGAGCCGGTCCGACGTGTCGTAATCGGTCGAAACCGTCTCGGGGTTGCAGTTGATCATGATCGTTTCATAACCGGCCTCGCGCAGTGCGAAGCTCGCATGACAACAGCAATAATCGAACTCGATGCCTTGCCCGATCCGGTTTGGACCGCCGCCCAGGACGACGACTTTCTTGCCCGCCGTGGGATGCGCCTCGCAAGCCGGGGCGGAGCCAAATGGCGGCGCGTAGGTCGAATACATGTAAGCCGTGGGCGAGGAGAATTCCGCCGCGCAGGTGTCGATCCGCTTGAACACCGGCCGGACGCCGAGTTTCTTGCGCAAGGCGGACACCTTCGCTTCCGGCACTTTGGCGAGACCGGAAAGGCGCGCATCGGAAAAACCCGCCGCCTTGAGCATCCTCAGGTTGGTGGCGTCGCCTGGCAAACCATGCGCGCGAACCTTGGCTTCGAGATCGAGAATTTCCCCGACGCGCGCGATGAACCAGGGATCAATTCCGCAGGCCTCGTGAATCTCGTCCGCGGGCATGCCGTGGCGCAGCGCTTGGGCAACAACAAGCAGCCGGTCGGGCGTGGGACGCCCCAAGGCGGCCCGGACCACGTTCATGTCGTCGCCGAGAGCCAACCCCTCAATTTCGTCGAGGCCATCCAATCCGGTGTCGAGCGAACGCAATCCCTTTTGCAGGCTTTCGGCAAAGGTTCGGCCGATTGCCATGGTCTCGCCGACCGATTTCATCGCCGTCGTCAGGATCTGCTCGGCACCGGGAAATTTTTCAAATGCAAACCGCGGAATTTTGGTCACGACATAGTCGATCGAAGGCTCGAAGGAAGCCGGCGTCGCCCCGCCGGTAATATCGTTGGCGATCTCGTCCAAGGTGAATCCAACCGCGAGTTTCGCCGCGACTTTGGCGATTGGAAAACCGGTTGCCTTGGAAGCCAGTGCAGAGGACCGCGAGACGCGGGGATTCATTTCGATCACGATCATGCGGCCATCCCTTGGATTGACCGCGAATTGTACGTTAGAGCCGCCGGTCTCGATGCCGATCTCGCGCAACACCGCGAGTGCGGCGTCGCGCATGGTCTGATATTCCTTGTCGGTCAAGGTCAGCGCCGGGGCGACGGTGATCGAGTCGCCGGTGTGCACGCCCATCGGGTCGATGTTTTCGATCGAGCAGACGATGATGCAATTGTCCGCCTTGTCGCGGACAACCTCCATTTCGAATTCCTTCCAGCCAAGCACGCTTTCCTCGACCAGAACCTCGTTCGTCGGCGAGGCGTCGATCCCACGCTCTATGTTCTCGATGTATTCTGTTTTGTTATAAGCAATGCCGCCGCCGGTCCCGCCCATCGTGAAGGACGGCCTTATGATCGCGGGCAGGCCTATGTCGTCGAGGACAGCAAGCGCTTGCGGCAAGGTTTTGATCTGATGCGAGCGCGGCGTCGCGAGGCCGATGCGGGTCATCGCCTCACGGAAAAGCTTGCGATCCTCGGCCATGTCGATCGCCGCGGCGCTGGCGCCGATCATTTCCACCTCGAATTTTTCGAGCACCCCCATTTTTTTCAAGGAAAGCGCGCAGTTGAGCGCGGTCTGGCCGCCCATGGTGGGCAACAGCGCGAAGCCGCCGGGAGAAGCGTGGCGCTCCTTAGCGATGATCTTGGCGACGATTTCCGGCGTGATCGGCTCAAGGTACGTGCGATCGGCCATGTCCGGATCGGTCATGATCGTCGCCGGATTGGAATTGACAAGGACGATCCGGTATCCCTCTTCGCGCAGCGCCTTGCAGGCTTGGGTGCCGGAATAATCGAATTCGCAAGCCTGACCGATGATGATCGGCCCGGCCCCGATGATCAGGATCGTCGAAATATCCGTCCGCTTGGGCATTTGGTCTCGTCAGAGCACACAATACAAGGCCGTGCTTTCGGCTTTTTGCCGGAATGCGGCCCGAGGCGGAAGCCAAAACTATAGTCGTTCCACGCTCGGCTGTCTCCGTAGACGAGATTTGGGGGAATGTGAACAGAGGGAGGCCGCGAGCCTCGTCATGTTGATCCCGATATCCGGCGGCGGGATCGTTCGCGGCCATCGCTGAACGCCCCTCTGAACGATGAGATGGCAAGCATTACTTTCGCCTTATCTTCACGTCGAGATCAGGCACAACCTCCAACTCGAGGCGTAAGTCGAGCAACGCGCCACCGAGCGTCTCGAACACATGCGCATCATCGGTGACTTTCAAAAACGTGACCTGGACGACGCCGTCAACGGTCGTGACTTCGCTCAACTTTCCGCATCCTTCCAACATCCGCTTCTCGATCGCGCCGGTAAGAGCACGTTCAACCTCGTTCACGTCCGCCACAAGAACCTCCTCTCCAAGTCCATGCTATATAAGCGGCTGGAGCAGGTGGACGTCAAGCCCAAGGCGGCCACAAACAAAACTTGTAGCGGTGAACCCGCCCCATTATTCTAGCTGAATGAGCATGGACATGAAGGAAACTCGGCCTGGCCCTCGCCATGACCCTGGCGCCCACGCGAAGGTTACGCGGCTGCGCGGCGAGGCAAGCGCATTCGAAAATTTCGATCCGCCGCGCAGCCGCGGAATTCGCGCGGTGCCGTTGCGCATCATATTGCCCAATCTCGTCACCTTGCTGGCACTGTGCGTGGGCCTGACCGCGATCCGGTTCGCGATCGAGGGCCAGTTCGAAACCGCCGTCGCCGCGGTCATTGTCGCCGCCGTTCTCGATGGATTGGACGGACGCATCGCGCGCGCGCTTCGCGGCACCTCGCGGTTCGGCGCCGAACTCGACTCCCTCGCCGACTTCGTCGCTTTTGGTGTCGCGCCGGCGCTCATCCTTTATTTCTGGGGTCTGCACGAGATAAAGAGTTTCGGCTGGTTCGCGGCGCTCGTTTTCGCGATCGCGGCGGCGCTGCGCCTCGCCCGCTTCAACGTGATGATCGACGATCCGGACCGGCCACCTTGGCAGGCGCATTTTTTCACCGGCATGCCGACGCCGGCGGGCGCCATAGTCGGGCTCTTGCCGCTTTATCTCAATCTTTCGATTCTTGCGGTTCCCAACGTCCGTGCGCTGGTTCCTTTCGAAATCGCCTATGTGTTAATCGTAGCCTTCTTGATGGCGAGCCGAATCCCGCATTTTTCCGGCAAAAGGATTGGCCGCGTGCCGCGCGAATACGTGATTGCCGTCCTTTTCGGGATCGCCGCGTGCCTTCTCCTGCTTGCGATCTTTACGATGGAAATGCTGATCGGCCTGACCTTGGTTTATTTGGCGACGATCCCCTTCGCCATCCGCCGTTTCAACGCCTATGCGGCGGAGGACGCCGCGAGGCAGGCTAACGCGGCCACTGCCGCAGCGTCGCCCGTTGCGCAAGCGCGGAAATGATGGCCGGCATTGCACCTAAGGGTCCCCGCGCGCGGGTTCCGCGGTGACGATCGGTGCATAAAGCATCAGGACAAGCCGGACTCGAAAGCCCGCCCGGCCAGTTCACAAAGGCACGTTTCTCGACTAGGGTCCGCGCGGAAAAGCTTCGCCGGGCCGCCGCGGAGCGACGGCGGTCTAAATACAAGGACACAAATGTCGAAGGAAGAATTGCTCGAATTTCCAGGGACCGTCGTCGAATTGCTCCCGAATGCGACCTTTCGCGTCAAGCTCGAAAACGACCACGAGATCATCGCGCACACCGCGGGAAAGATGCGCAAGAATCGTATCCGCGTTCTCACCGGCGACAAGGTCCTTGTGGAAATGACTCCCTATGACCTAACCAAAGGCCGCATTACCTACCGGTTCAAATGATCGAGGTCGCGACGATGGATAGCCGCCATGACCGGGGACGATAGAAGTTGGCGGCCAAAGCTTGTTTTGGCTTCGGCGTCGCCCCGGCGGCTCGAACTCCTGCAACAGATCGGCGTCGAACCGGACGCCTTGCTTCCCGTCGATCTCGATGAAACCCCGCGCAAGACCGAATTGCCGCGTAACCTTGCGGTGCGGCTGGCCGATGAAAAGGCGAGCGCCGCCGCGCGGATCGCGTCGAGCCGGCCCGAACTCGCCAGTGCATATGTCATCGCGGCCGACACGGTCGTTAGCGTGGGTCGCCGCATTCTTCCCAAATGCGAGATTGTGGCGGAGGCGGCACAATCCTTGCGGCTCTTGTCGGGCCGGGCACACCGGATTCATACGGCGGTCTGCCTCATCACGCCAAAGGGCCGCGCACGCCACAAGCTGGTCGAGACGCGGCTGCGCCTCAAACGGCTGTCGGCCGCCGAGATCGAAGCCTATCTCGGCTCGGGCGAGTGGCGCGGCAAGGCCGGAGGCTATGCGATCCAGGGCCTTGCCGGCGCGTTTGCACAAAAGCTTATTGGGTCTTATTCCGCAATCGTCGGCTTGCCGCTCTACGAGACGATGTCGCTGCTTGCCGGCGAAGGCTTTCCGGCGCATGTTACTTGGTTGAACAGGGCATAATCGCCCCTCTGAGCCCAAGCACCGGCCAAACCATGCCATTTGTAAAACCGGAGAGCCGTTTTGATAAAAAAGCGGACGAAGTACCGGGCCGGCCCTGTCCGATCTGCGGCAAGCCCGCCGCATTCACCGATCGCCCTTTTTGTTCAAAGCGCTGCGCCGACGTCGATCTTTACCGCTGGCTCAGCGGGGTTTACGCCATTCCGGCCGCTCATGAATCGGACGCGGAACCCGATGGCGAGGACAAGCAGTGAGTGGCCAAGATTTCCGAGCCGTAGAATAATCCGAGTCTTCTGTTCGGAAGTTGCATGTTTTTCCTAGCCTCAAAGGTCTTTTGGTTCATTGCCGAGCCGGTATCCCTGGCCATCATCGTGGGCGTTTTGGGGATCCTTCTTGGGTTCAGCCGTTTCGCGCGGGCGGGGAGGGCACTTATGGCCGGCGCGATAATCGCGCTCGCCGCCGGATTGCTCACGCCGCTCGGAGCCCTCCTTTTGCGGCCGTTGGAGGAGCGATTTCCACCGCCACCCGCCGATATCCCCGCGCCGGCCGGGATTATCGTCCTTGGCGGGGCCATGGACACGGAAAGATCGGAAGCACGCGGGCAGATCTATCTGACCGCGGATGCCGCCCGGTTGATCACAGGCATCGAGTTGGTGCGGCGCTACCCTTCCGCGCGGCTCATCTTCACCGGCGGATCGGCGGGTTTGCTACTCGAAGGGCAAGCGGAGGCGATCGGCGCGCGAAAATTCTGGCGCTCGCTGGGCGTGCCGGAAGAGCGCATGGCTTTCGAGGAAAAGTCCCGCAATACGTGGGAAAACGCATTGTTCACGCGCGATCTTACCAAGCCTAAGCCGGGCGAGACGTGGCTACTCGTGACCTCGGCCTGGCACATGCCGCGCTCCGTCGGCATATTCCGGCGTATCGGGTTCAATGTGATACCTTACCCCGTCGCATATCGCACTTTTGGCGATGCCCGAGATTTTCTGTTATCCCCATCCATGATCGACAGAGTCGCCATGCTCGATCTCAGCGTCCGTGAGTGGGCCGGGCTTTTGGCCTACCGGCTGGCGGGCAAGACGGACGCGCTGTTTCCCGCGCCTTGAGCGCCGCACGGGGCCTTTTTTCGCAGGCAATGCGCCATTTCGGCATCGCGTTCGACGAGGCTGTGGTCCCGGTGCGGGACTGCCGCCGAGATGAACATGGATCGCAAGATCGAATAAGGCGAGCTGACCCCCGAAGGCAAACGCCGATGTTCGCCGCCTCACGGGTTTTTGGGCAAGCCCGCAGGGAGTTCGGTCAAGCCGGCGCCTTCCTCTTCGGCGATTTTTCGACACGAAGATTGCGCCGGTGGTCAATCGTCCGGATGTGTATAAGGTGGCGGTCACGCCCGGCACGCGGGTCTATATGGACGCGATGATGGCGTTGCCTGCGTCGCAACATTGGAGCACGCAAGACCTGGGTCATCGACAAATACGAAATCGCTGAAATCGCGTGCACCGGCGTCTCGGGCTCGCACATGCAGGCAGATCGCGCCACGCCGGCATGAATGCTGAAAATGCTTGCTGTTGCGCCTAGAAAGCACGATCTATAGTGGGTGTGGAATGCTCAACACGCGAGGAGCTCAAGTGGGTCAACAAGAGGACAAGGGTGGCGTGATCGCGCCGAAGTCCGGCACCAAATCGAATATCGAGGAATTTCTCGAGGCCGCAGCGAAATTGCCCGCGACGCCCGATTCGGGGCGGGGCCGGCTCATTTTCGCGCTCGATGCCACGATGAGCCGGCAAGCCACCTGGGACATGGCGCAAAGCGTGCAAGGACGGATGTTCGCGACGGCGGCGGCGCATGGCGGGCTCGATGTCCAGCTCGTTTATTACCGCGGGTTTTCCGAGTGCAAGGCGTCGCGGTTCGTGACCGGGGGGCAGAGCTTGGCATCCCTTATGACCAAGATCGGGGTGGGCGCCGGCCAGACGCAGATCGAGAAGGTCTTGCGTCATGTCCTCGATGAAACGCGGAAATCCCCGGTCCGTGCCTTGGTCTTCGTTGGCGATGCGATGGAAGAGCGGCTCGACGTTCTGGCCGGGCTAGCCGCCGAAATCGGGCTTTTGGGAGTGAAAGCTTTCCTGTTCCAAGAGGGACGCGATAGCGTTGCAGAGCAGGCTTTCCGGAAGATCGCGCTGCTGACCGGGGGCGCCTACGCGACTTTCGATTTATCCTCGCCGGAGCGGCTCGTCGCGCTGCTGACGGCCGCGGCAGCTTATGCCGCGGGAGGCCGCCGCGCGCTTGAATTCGAGGCGCGCGCCCGCGGCGCTGCTGCGGCGGACCACCTTTTGTCGCAAATGCGCTGAACTGGCGGCATGAAATGATCTATCTTCTCGGCGGTTTTTTCCTATTCTGGCTCGCGCTCTCCGCGCTTAAGGCTTTCGCGGCGGCCGATCCCGCTGCGCTCGCGCGCGTAATCAAGCGCGGCGGCGGCGGCGCGGCGCTTCTCGCTGGGGCGGTTTTGTTGCTCCGAGGACGTTTCGACATGGCGCTTGGGCTTGGCGGACTTGGAGCCTGGTTGCTCGGATTGCGCGGCGGGTCGTTGTCGCGGATGTTCAATCAACACAGCGGGCCAAGGACGCGAAGGGTTTCGTGCGTGAGGTCGGCAATGATCGAGATGGAGCTTGATCATGCCACCGGCAAAATGCGGGGGACGGTGCTGGCCGGGCCGGACGAGGGCAAATCACTGGACGCGATGACAAGGCCGCAATGCGAGGCCCTCCATGACCTCTGTTGCCGGGACGATCCCGAAGGCGCGAGGCTTATGGAAGCCTATCTCGACCGCCGGTTTGCCGGATGGCGTGCGGCATCGCAGAACCAGCGCCACTCTGGGCGCGGACGCACGCGACGCCGTGCCGGCACGATGTCCGAGGACGAAGCGTATGAAGTTTTGGGACTTCAGAAAGGCGCTTCGGATGAGGAAGTCGCTCGGTCGCACCGTTCGCTGATGAAGAAATTGCATCCCGATCATGGAGGATCGACGGATCTGGCGGCGCGTGTCAACGAAGCCAAGGATGTGCTGATGCGGCGTCATCAGTAGCTCCGGGTGAACGACCTGGTGCCAGGTGCGGCGGTTGCGGCACTCGCTTCAGTTTCTCGTTGCGAAACAGGAAAATCCTGAACGTTTAAGGGTTTTACAGGCGAGTTCGGCACTGTCGGCTTCGAGGCCGGCGAAGCGCGCCCGGTAGAGGGTTTCAGAGCCCTTCTGGATCTTCTCGGTGAAGGCTTGCGCGGTAGTAAGCGTTTTGCGGCCTTCCAATTTGGCGCGGGCGAGGAGTTCGGTAGCCTTGCTTAATTCGTCGGTTGCGCCGATCTGAATCATCCAGCCGCTTCGCGCCGCCGCCGGGCGGCGGACGCCGGCACTTATCGCCACGGCGCCTTGCGGCGGCTCCTTTATCGCGGCCGCGATTTTATCGGCGCCATGGGCGCGCGCCGCAGCTGGCCCCGCGGTCGCCCGTATCGCGGAAGGGGTCGCGGTCGAGAGTTCTCCGCCGTGTCCTGGACGGCCGCGAGCAGTTGAACCATCGAGGCTTGCCTGTTTCCAATTGCCTTCGCCTAGGGCCGAGCGGGGCGCGGCGGTCCCTGGTTTCGGCGCCCCGGAGACAAAGGCAGGGCGCGATTTTTCGGGCGGAACATCGGCGTTAAGCGAAGCAACCCGGACCGGATCGAGCGTAAGGTTGGGACTCGCTAGGCTTGGCGCAAAGACCAGCCTCGAATCGATCGTCTCTGGGGATTCGGTGCCCCGGAGGCTTGGGTCAGGACCCTTTGCGGCTTCCGTGTAATGCCCATTGACGCCGGTGTCGGAAATCGAAGAAGCTGTGCGAACGGTCGCGCCATTTTCGATTTCGTCGTCGATCAAATCCGCCATGATCTTGTCCCGGGCCCGGGCGCTTGGGCCGCCGAGAACCACGGCAACGATGTAATGTCCGTTGCGCTTTACCGAAGTCAGTAGATTGAATCCCGAGGCGCGGGTGTAGCCGGTTTTGATTCCATCCATCCCCTCGACGCGATCGAGCAGATGATTGTGGTTCAAGATCGTTGCGCCGTGATAATAGAAGGCATGCGTCGCAAAATAGCGGTATTGGCGCGGAAAACGTTCCTGGACGGCGCGGCCGAGAATTGCGAGATCATGCGCCGTCGTGATCTGTTCGCGGTTTGGCAAGCCGGAGGCATTGGCAAAATACGTGCTATTCATCCCGAGAGCATGTGCCTTGAGCGTCATAAGCCTAGCGAAACTCCCCTCGTCCCCGCCGATGGTTTCGGCGATGGCGACCGCTATGTCGTTCGCGGAACGGGTGACGACCGCCTTGATCGCGTCGTCGACCCTGATCGTTTCGCCGGGATGGAGGCCAAGCTTGGTCGGCTTTTGCTCCGCGGCATAAGCGGAGACACGGATATCGCTGTCGAGCTGCAGACGCCCTTGTTCGAGCTGTTCGAACAAAAGATAAAGGGTCATCACCTTGGTGATCGAGGCTGGGAAGCGCAACTC
>DATARJ010000169.1:0-6832 GCA_036264205.1 Methylocella sp. | reverse complement strand
TGAACCAAATCCCGACATCCCCTTCGCTGATCTCAACCTTCTGGTGTGCGCCGCGCCCCTGGCGCTGCCTCGCAATGGCCGCGTGCGTTATGCCGGCGTCAGCTCGTTAGGTTTCGGCGGCACGAATGCGCATGTGATACTTGCCGACCCGCCGCCTGCCGCGAATAGGGACATCCCGGCGATCGCGCCTCGGTTTCTGCTGCTCTCCGCGCAAAGCCGGGATGGCCTCGCGGACCTCGCGCACCAATATTCGCAGCGTCTCCTCGGCGCCAGCGCCGAGGAGACGCAGCGCGTCGTCGCCGCGACCGGCCATCGGCGCGAGCTCCATTCCGAAAGACTAGCGATCCCGTTTGACGAGCCCAAGGCTTTGATTCAGGCACTGGACCAAGCTGGCGACAAGAATGCCTTGGACTCGCCCGCAATCACCGGCACCGCGGTTGGGTGCTCCGCGCCGGTCGCCTTCGTGTTTTCTGGCAACGGCGGCCAATGGCCGGGCATGGGCCGGGCAACCTATGAGACGAATCCGGTTTTCCGTGCGCAATTCAATGCGATTGACCGCATTTTCCTGGGCCTGGCAGGCTGGTCCCTCGCCGAAACAATGTTTAGTTCCGGCCTCGCCGCGAGCCTCAAAAAGACCAGCGTAGCCCAACCGCTCATCTTCGCGATCCAGGTTGCGACGACGCGTTGCCTCGCGGAGCTCGGTCTCGCCCCGGCTATCGTCCTCGGCCACAGCATGGGCGAAATCGCCGCCGCAGAAGCCGCAGGCATTCTTGACCTCGAAAGCGCTGTCCGGGTGATTTATTTCCGCAGCCACCACCAGGAGATTGTCCGCGGGGCCGGCGGCATGGCAGCTGTCTTTGGCCCGCTCGAGGTGATCGAGATGCTGGTCCGCAATTCGCCCGGGCTCGCGATAGCGGCGCATAATTCCCCCCGCAACTTCACGGTCGCGGGGCCTTTTTTTGCTTTGGATCAAGCCGCCAAGATGGGCCGCGCCAATAAAGTGCGCATGCGCCGCCTCGATCTCGCCTACCCGTTCCACAGCGATCTTATGGCGCCTGTCGAGGCGCCCTTCCTGGCCGATCTCGAAGGGCTTCGGCCGGAATCGAGCCAGGCGAGTTTTCTATCGACGGTGGACGCCGCCGTCGTTTCCAGTCCCGGCCTCGACGCAAGATATTGGTGGCGTAATGTCCGCGAACCGGTGCGCTTCATGGAAGGCGTGCTGCTCGCGGTGCGCCTTGGGGCACGGGTTTTCGTCGAGATCGGGCCTGGTCCGGTGCTGCTCTCCGATCTTAGAAAGATTGCCGAGCACCTGGACTCGCCGATTGCCACGCTCGGCACGCATGAGCAAAAGGCAACCTCCGGCGACCCGTTCCGCCACGCGGTTGCGCTCGCCTTGTCGCTTGGCGCCCGAATCGATGCAGGTATTGCATTCGGCGACGATCCAGGCCCGGTGGCGAACCTGCCAGCCTATCCATGGAGGCGCAAACCCTACCGGCTGGCGGAAACCTCCGAATCGACGGGATGGCTCCGTGTACGCCCATCGCATCCGCTCATCGGGGCGCGTCTTTCGTCCGATTCGCTCGAATGGCGCTCGCAGCTCGACCCATTGCTCATGCCCGGCCTTTCCGATCATCGCATCGACGGTCAGGTGCTTCTTCCGGGTGCCGCCTTCGCCGAAATGGCGCTCGCGGTCGCGCGCGATTGGGCCGCCGCGGAAACCGCGACGATCAATGATCTCGAAATCGCCCAACCGATGGTGTTTTCCCCGAGCGCGTCACGCGAGATCCTGTGTCGCGCGTCGCCAGTCACGGGCACGATCGAAATCATGAGCCGAGCGCGGTTGAGCGATGCTCCTTGGGTCGGTCATGCCAGGGCCAAAGTTATCTTTAAGCCCGCGCCACCCGCCGCCATTCCCGCGATCCCGAGGCCGCGCGCAAAGCGTGTCTCCGGCGCCGATCTCTACGCGGCCGCGCGGCGTTCGGGCCTCGAATTCGGTCCCGCCTACCAACAAGTCTTGGCCGCCTCGCGTACCGAGAATGTCATCCTTGTGGATCTGATCGCGGCGGAGGCTATCCCGGGCTATGGTCTCGATCCGGCCCGCCTCGATGCGTGTTTCCACGGTTTGATCCTGCTCTTTGCGGACAATACATCGAGCCGCCGGCCCGCCGCCTACTTGCCTGTCCGTTTCGGCGAGATAAAGCTGGAAAAACCCGGCGCCACGATCGCGCGGGCGCGGATCGACGTCCGCCGCCACGACGCGCGCGCCATCGTCGCCGATTTTGCGCTGATCGACGGCGATGGCGGCCTGATTGCGAGGTTGCAGGGCGTGCGCTACCAAGCGGTCCGTCCGCGCGGGGCGGGGGACCTCGCCAGCCATTCTCTCGTGCCAACCTTGATCCTCGCCGACGAACCCACGGCGATCCCGCATGATCCTCCGCTCTCGCTCGAAGGGCTGGTAACGGCGGCCATCCCAGAGGCGGCGGCCGCCGGAGAAATCTTGCCGCCGGATTTGATGTTGATCGAAGGGTGGGCTACCGCGGCTGCCCACCGTCTCGCCTGCGCGCTGGCGGTTGATGGCGCGATCGCCCCGGACCGGCTGATCGCGGCGGGGCGCTTCCCCCGAGCGGGGCGCGGGTGGCTCGTCAATTTGCTGGTTGCGCTCGAAAAGAGCGGTCTCGTCCGTTCCGATGGCGAACTGTTCGCCTTGGTGGACGGCTTTCCTCTTCCCGCTCCCAACGACATTTTACGGAGCATCGCCGCGGATTACCCGTGCCGGTCCGCCGAGCTTTTGCTGGCTGCTCGCTCCAGCGCCGTGATGGAGGCCTTGGCGGGGGGCGAAAGCGCGATCGCCCCAATTACCGGCTCCATGATCGAGTCGTTCGAAATCGGTTCGGTCTCGGTTGTCGCAGCGGCGAGGCTCCTTGCCGAACTCTTGCGCCGCTCGGAGGCGTCCTGGCCGCGCGACCGGGCGCTACGGATCCTGCAGATCGGCCATGGGCCTCTGTCGTGGGAGGCGATGGCCCTGGCAAACGCGCACGGCGCGCGGCTGATGATCGTTGATCCCAATCCCCGGCGTCTCGAACGCGCCCGCCTGGATTTCGCGCGGGAGCCGGGCATCTGCTTTGCGGACGGCCTCGAAAAACTAACCGGCGGCTCGTTCGATCTCATCATCGCGGCGGATGCCCTGCACCGGGTCGCTCCGGACGCCGCGCGGCTCGCGCGGGTCGTCGAAACGATGGCTCCTGACGCCTTGCTGGCCGTGATCGAGCCGGCACCCTCGCTATTCCGCGATGTTGCTTTTGGTCTCCTAGAGGACCGGTTTTTTGGCACGGAGGCCGAAGATACGTCGTTTTCCTCTCTGTCCGATTGGACGGCGCGTTTCGCGGCCACGCCCCTGCGCGGCCTCGCGGTCAAGACCATCGGAACCGCGGCCGGCCCGGCGCTTCTCGTGGCCGCTCAAATGCCGGCATTCACCGCGCGGCGAAACCTTCCGGCCAAGGTGGTGATCGTCGGCCGGAGCGACCCGCAACAGGCGGAAACCGCCGGCACGCTTTCGAGCTTGCTAGGGGCGGCCGGAGTTGACTGCACGATCGCGGATGAGCGCGCGTTCGGACAGCTCCCTTTCACGGATGCCGACACGATCGTCTTTCTCGCCCCGATCATGGCGGGCGGCGCGACATCCGCCGAGCATCTTGCCGAGCGATGCCTGACTCTCAAAAACTGCGCAGCCCACCTTGGAAAACACAAGCGGCGGCTTTGGATCGAAAGCCCCGGCGCGCTGCGCGCCGTGCCGGGCGCGGGTCCCGTCGAGACCGGATTTTGGGCCTTTACGCGCAGCCTCGCCAACGAATTTGCGACGCTTGACGTGCGGCGGGTCGATCTCGACCCCGGCTTACCGGCACGCGTCAAAGCACGGCGGCTGGCCGACATCCTTCTTTCCGGGACGGCCGAGACGGAAATCCTTCTCGACGCGCATTCCACCAGGGTCGTGCGTTTGCAAGCATGCGATTCCGTGGCCATGGCGGCGCAGGAGCCGCGCGCCTCCGCGAGCCGGCTCGAAAAGGGCGAGGGGACCGGCCTCGACCGCGTCCGTTGGATGCCGATCGAGCGTCGAACGCCCGGACCTGGGCAAGTGGAAATTGCCGTCGCGGCAACCGGCCTTAACTTCCGCGACGTCATGTGGGGTCTTTCGGTTCTGCCGGACGAAATGCTCGAAGATGGATTGGCAGGTCCGGCCCTCGGTCTTGAATGCGCGGGCCATATCGTCGCGACAGGTGCGAATGTCGAGGGTCTCAATCCCGGCGATGCCGTGGTCGCCATTACCGGGGGCGCGTTCGCCACCCACGTCACCGTGGACACAAGGACGGTGGCAAAGGTCCCGGAGGGCCTGCCGCTCGAAGCCGCTGTCACCATCCCGGTCGCCTTTCTCACCGCCTATTATGCCCTGGTTACGTGTGCCCGTCTCACGCGCGGCGAATGGGTTCTTATCCATGGCGGAGCGGGCGGCGTCGGTCTCGCGGCTTTGCAGGTCGCTCGCTGGCGCGGCGCGCGGGTAATTGCGACCGCGAGTTCGATTGAAAAACGCGATCTCGCCGCGGCGCTCGGCGCCGAACACGTTTTTGACGCGCGCGCCCACGGTTTTGTCGACGGCGTGCGCCGGGCGACGGGCGGCGGCGTGGCGGTCGTGCTCAACAGCCTTTCTGGCGAGTCGATGGAGCTTACGGTCGGGTTGCTCGCACCGTTCGGCCGTTTCGTGGAACTCGGCAAGCGCGACTTTCTGGCGAACACCCATGTCGGGCTGCGCCCGTTCCGCAATAACCTTACCTACTTCGGCGTTGATCTCGACCAGCTCATGCTCGCGCAACCGGACACAGGCCGGCAGTTGTTCAAGGAAGTCATCGATCTTGTCGCGGAAGGCGAGTTCTCCCCTTTGCCGTATCGCACCTTCAGGGCGCACGAATTCATCGACGCGATGCGGCTCATGCAGCAGTCCGGCCATGTCGGCAAAATCGTCATCACGCCGCCCGAGGCAAGTAAACTTAAAATTGCGCCGCGCCGGCGGTTCAAGCCCGCGGCTGACAGGACGCATCTGGTCACCGGGGGTTGCGGCGGATTCGGTCTGGCGACGGCGCGCTGGCTTGCCGAGCGCGGCGCGCGTCATCTGGTCCTTGCCGGACGGAGCGGCGCGGCGAGCCCCGAGGCGCGGGAGGCGCTCGCCAGTCTCGCCGCTAGTGGTGTAAATGTCCACGTCGAGGCGCTCGATATCGCCGACGCGGCCGCGGTCGAGAAGCTCATTCAGAAGATTGGCCGCACCCTGCCGCCGCTTGCTGGAGTATTTCATGCCGCAATGGTGCTCGACGATGCACTTATCGCCAATCTCGATGCCGAACGGCTGAAAAAAGTGTTGGCGCCGAAAGTGACGGGCGCCGAAAATCTCGACCGGCTTACCCGGGATCTGCCACTTGACTATTTCGTTCTATTCTCCTCGGCGACCACGGCGATCGGCAACCCCGGTCAAGGCAGCTATGTCGCGGCCAATGGCTTCCTCGAAGGGCTCGCGCGGCAAAGAAGGGCGGCCCGCCTCCCCGCGCTCGCCGTTGCCTGGGGGGGGATTGAGGACGTGGGCCTACTGGCGCGAAACCGCCTTGTCAAGGATCTCCTTGCGAGCCGCGCGGGGGTCAAGCCCATGATCGCCCGCGACGCACTCAATCTCATGGCGGAAGCCTTGGCGGGTCCGGGCGCGGCCCCCGAGGAGGCCGTTGTCGTCATTAGCGAGATGAACTGGTCGACCGCGCGCGCCCATTTGCCGCTGCTGCAATCGCCGACGTTTAGCGGGCTCGTGCGCGTGGATGAGGCGGCTGCCGCTGATAACCGTGGAAAGGTGGACATCCGCGCCCTGGTCGCGACCCTTCCCCTAGAAGACGCGCGCAAGGAAATCATCGGCGTGATCGTCGAAGAAATCGCCCATATCTTACGGCTACCGCAAGAGAATTTGAACCGCGGCAAGCCGCTTGCCGATATTGGCCTCGATTCCCTGATGGCAGTTGAGTTGGCGGCCACTTTGGAGGAGCGCTTGAACTTCGAGGCTCCGCTCTCGACGCCGCCGAGCGGATTCACCGTCACCGAGTTGGCCGACCATATTCTCGGGCTTTGCATTAACTCGACGAGCGAAGAAGAGGCCATCGCGCAAGGTCTTACGGAGCGCCATCTCGGCAAGGGAATTGATCCCGATGCGATGGAAAATCTGACCATCCTCGTCGAGGATCGGAGTCGCGATCTTACTCAGATTTTGCGCTAGGGCATTCCGGCTACTAGGATAGGGCGATAAACAGTATGATAAGAAGCAATCGGAACTTGACCGACTAGACTAAAGTGCGGCGTTCCGGATGCGGCGGACGGGCACCGATATGCTGGAATCCTGGCCATCGTTAAGCTGAAGCACCCTTTTCCGGGGCAATGCCCTCACTTTCGCCCTGCCGCGCGTCACGTTTCGCTTTAAAAGCGGCGTGCCGGGTTACGGCAAAGGACCTCAAATCACGTTTATCGTCTGGGACACGCTTTACGAAGCGTTCCGTAAAACGAACCCCGAGCACTTTAACGCATGATTGTTATAACTTGAAACGATCATGCTCTAAATTTAGAACTTTTATGAAGACTGAAACCGCGTCCCAAATTTGCCACGCGGGTTTCTCCAGGCGAAGGGCCATTTCTTTTTCAAGAATTGCTCTTAAAGCCGATTTCCCGCCCGGCGCGCGCTTGAGGTCCCATGATGGTTCTTTCCGTTGCGTTCGATATTACGAGGCTCGCCACGCGCGTGCTGAATCTTACCCCA
>DATARJ010000152.1:0-4171 GCA_036264205.1 Methylocella sp. | reverse complement strand
CGCAAGGCGCTCCGCACCGCTTCGGGGCAAACACGTGTGGTCCTGGATGATGTGGCCTTCAGCTTGCGGAAGGGAGAAATCTGCGCCCTGCTGGGGCCATCCGGCTGCGGCAAGACAACCTTGTTGCGAATCATATCAGGGCTCGACCCCGATTTCGAAGGCCGGATCGTCTTGCCTGCGCCGCACAGGATCGGCATGGTTTTCCAGGAACCCCGGCTGTTGCCGTGGCGTAGCGTCGCTGAAAACCTGCGCCTTGTCGGAGCCTCGAGCGAGAGCGATCTCGCCGAGATCGTCGCGGCGCTGCGTCTTTCGAAGCATCTCGATCATTTTCCAGGGGAATTGTCGCTCGGTCTCGCCCGGCGTGCCGCTATCGCACGCGCGTTCGCGGTCAAGCCCAATCTTCTCATCCTCGACGAGCCTTTCGTCTCGCTCGATGCGGCCCTTGCGAGACAGCTGCGCGAGGAGCTTTTGGCGCTCGTCCTGAAGCGCAAGGCGACCACCCTCATCGTCACCCATGACGTCGAGGAGGCGATCTCGCTCGCCGACCGGATCATCGTTTTGTCCGCCGCGCCGGGACGCATCCTCGCCGACCGGACGATCGCGGCGCCGCGCGAGGCGCTGACGGAAGGACGCGCGGCCAAAATGAAAGAAGAGATCCGGTCGCTTACGGCAAACGCTTCTTCGTGAGCGGCGCGCACCAAGGCGGCCGCGCCAACCCCCGAGATGTTTGCTGGAAAGCTTGGCCGCGATTGGATACGACATGGCCGCGAGGACTTTTGAAATGGGGATGCCGTGAACGCGGAAATGAACGAGGCGAGAGCGGCGCTCGAACGCGTTTTCGGCTTTGCCGGCTTTCGGCCAGGACAAGAAGAAATTCTCGAAGCCGTGTTCGCGGGAGAAAATATTCTCGCGGTCATGCCGACAGGATCGGGCAAATCGCTTGGCTATCAACTGCCCGCGATCGTCCGCAAGGGCCTCACCATTGTCGTCTCGCCGCTGATCGCCTTGATGCGCGATCAGGTGCAGCAATTGCAAGCCCGTGGAATAGCCGCCGCCGCGCTGAACTCTTCGAACAGCGGCGAAGACAATGCGGCGATCGAGGCGGGTCTGCGGCGCAAACGCTATCGCCTCGTCTATGTCGCGCCGGAACGCCTCGCGCGTCCGGATACGCCAGAACTTCTTCGCGAGGCGGGAGCCAATGTCTTCGCCATCGACGAGGCCCATTGCGTCTCGCAATGGGGGCACGATTTCCGGCCTGAATATCTCGGCCTCGCGCAAGCGGCGCACGCGATCGGCAATCTTCAACTCATCGCGGTGACGGCCACCGCCGACGCGCCAACCCGCGCGGACATCGTAGCCAAGTTGTTTTCCGCCGAGCCGCGCGTTTTCGTCCTATCCTTCGACCGGCCGAACATCCATCTGGCCATGCGGCGCAAGGCCGATGCCACGCGGCAAATCGAAACGATGATCGCAGGCCACAAACGCCAAAGCGGGATTGTCTATTGCGGCTCGCGCAAGGGCGTCGAGAAGCTCGCGGAAACCCTGAGCGGGAAGGGCATCCCGGCGCTCGCCTACCATGCCGGTCTCGACGCGGGATTAAGATCGGCGCGCCAGGACGAATTTCTGCGCAATGACGGGACCGTCATTGTCGCCACGATCGCCTTCGGCATGGGAATCGACAAACCCAATGTCCGCTTTGTCTGCCACGCCGATCTGCCGCAAAGCATTGAGTCCTATTATCAGGAGATCGGCCGCGCCGGCCGCGACGGCCTGCCGGCGGACACCCTGACTTTGTTCAGCGAAAGCGACATCCGGCTACGCGAGCGGCAAATATCCGACAGCGTGGCGCCGCAAGATCGCAAGCGAATGGAAAAGCGAAAGCTCAACGCCTTGATTGCCTTGTGCGCATCCCCGCGGTGCCGCCGCCAGACATTGCTCGCCGCTTTCGGGGAAGACTCGAGTCCTTGCGGCAATTGCGATATTTGCGATGGGAAATGGCCGCTCTTCAATGGCGCGATTCCGGCGCAAAAGATTATGTCCGCGATCCGCCGCACCTCCGGGCGATTTTTTCCGGGCCACCTCGCCAATCTCCTCGTCGGCCAAGCAAGCGACGCAATTCGGCGGCACGGCCACGATCTCCTGCCGACATTCGGCATCGGCAAAGAGTTCAATCCGGCCGAATGGCGCAGCATTTTTTACCAGCTTCACGCGGCCGATCTGATCGCGCAAGACCCGGAAGATCGTGATCGTTGGATTATCACCGCGACGGGACGTGCCGTGCTCTCTGGCGAGGCGCCTTTGACGCTGCGTGGCGACATGATTTTGTCAAGCGGGCGCAAGGCCGGAGTGCGGCGAAGTTTGAGCGAGATCGAAGTCGCGCAGGCGAAGGATCCGATGCTACCGCGCGAGGCGTTCGCGCCGGTCAAAGCGGGGATCTTGGCGCCGCCGATGACCGCCCGGCAAAATAGCCTGTTCGCCGCGCTCAAGGCAAAACGCCTCGAAATCGCGAGAGTCCAAAAGCAACCCGCCTTCGTCATTTTCCATGACAGCGTCTTGATCGAGATGGCGCTGGGGCGGCCCAAAACCGGCGAAGATTTGTTGCTTATTCCCGGCGTCGGACCAGCCAAGGCCGCGCGTTTTGGCGCAATCTTCCTTGCCGTCATTGCCGATCGTGACGAAGATTCATGAGCGCCCAATCGGTTCTAGCAGTGCCGTGGAGGGATGGTGATCCCGATCAACGGCCATGTGCGACCGTGCTCATAGGCCAGACACATGACCGCAAGCCACAGCAAAAAAATCCATGCAAGCGGGGCGACCGTCCACCCATGATCCACTGCCAAAAAAAAGGCTGGCGAAAGCTCTCACATATTCGGATAGTTCGGGCCGCCGCCGCCCTCTGGCGGCACCCATTCGATGTTTTGCGCCGGGTCCTTGATGTCGCATGTCTTGCAGTGGACGCAATTTTGCGCGTTGATCACGAAACGCGGCTCGCGCTGTTCCGCCTCGTTGGCATAGACCACTTCGTAGACGGCGGCCGGGCAATAGAGCCGCGCTGGCTCGCCATATTCCGGCAAGTTTCGTCCAATCGGAATCGACGGATCCTTTAGGAGGAGATGGCAGGGCTGGTCTTCCTCATGATTGGTGTTTGAAACAAACACTGAGGAGAGCCGGTCGAAAGTAAGCTTACCATCCGGCTTCGCATATTGAATGGGCGTCACCTCGGCGAGCGGTTTCAGGCTTGCATGATCCGGTTGGCCGTGCCGCAGGGTGCCGAGCGGCGACGTGCCAAAAATTTCGTTCACCCACATGTCGAGGCCGGCAGCGGCAATACCGGCCATCGTGCCGAATTTCGACCAAAGCGGCTTGGCGTTGCGGACCTTGTAAAGGTCGCGGCCGAGGGCCGAGCCGCGCCACGCCTCTTCATAGGCAATGACTTCATCATGGGTGCGCCCCGCTTTTAGCCCGGCAACCACATGTTCGGCCGCGAGCATTCCAGAAAGAATCGCATTATGCGAACCTTTGACGCGGGGCACATTTACGAACCCCGCCGCGCAGCCAATAAGGGCGCCGCCGGGAAAGACGAGTTTTGGCACCGATTGCCATCCGCCTTCGGTGATGGCCCTTGCGCCAAACGAAATTCGCTGCCCGCCAGCAAACAATGGCGCGATCTTGGGGTGCGTTTTGAAGCGCTGAAATTCATCAAAGGGGGAGAGCGTCGGATTCCAATAGTTCAAGTGAACCACGAAGCCCACGGCGACGAGTCCGTCTTCGAAATGATAGAGGAACGAGCCGCCGCCGGTGCGATTGTCAAGCGGCCAGCCGAAGGTATGCTGGACGAGGCCAGGCCGGTGCAAAGAGGGCTCGATCCGCCAAAGCTCCTTCAAGCCGATGCCGAATTTTTGCGGTTCGCGATTGTTGTCGAGGCCGAACTTCGCGATCAGCTCCTTGGCGAGCGAGCCCCGCGCCCCCTCGGCAATTAGAGTATATTTGCCGTAAAGCTCGATGCCTCGCGTAAATCCGCTTCTAAGGCGGCCTTCGCGGGAGATTCCCATGTCTCCCGTTGCCACGCCCAGAACCTCGCCCGCTTCGCCATAAAGGACCTCGGCGCCCGCGAAGCCAGGAAAGATATCGACGCCAAGGGCTTCTGCTTTTTTGCCGAGAAAGCGCACGA
>DATARJ010000105.1:0-1817 GCA_036264205.1 Methylocella sp. | reverse complement strand
AATCTCTCCATCGTCTTATCCCTTACCCCTCAATGCGGGTGAGGTGCTCAATTGCCGCGTAGATCTCAACAATGACCAGCGCACCGTCCATATAAATAACAGTCTGTGCGCGCATGAGGGGTGCCCATCTAGGGAGCATGGGCGATATTCCGATACGACAGAGAACGTGGTCAAATAAACCCAAGAGCGTGCTGCGGACGGCAAACCGTGGCAGTTCCCTGCAATGCCCCGTGGCTTGCGGAACATTTGGAGCGTGACCGCGGATATTTTGAGCAAGCTCTACGAAAGGCTCTATTCTGATGTGGCGCGCCATCCTCGAACCAGCTCTTTTGTTCGCCTCGCCCTTCGCCGCCTATACGATCTATCTCGTTTTGCGCCGGAACTATCCCTTCGCGATGGAGCATTGGACGAAAAGCGCGGTCTCGACGCTGACTTTGGCCGGTCTTGCGATCGCCGTCACCGGCATGATCGCCTTCGGCATTTTCGCCCCGCGTCACGTGGGCGCCTATGTCCCGGCCCACATCGAAAACGGGAAGCTTGTGCCAGGGCGCTTGCAATGAGCCAAGCGGGAGCCCAGGGCATAGAGGCGCCGGAGGCCCTCGCCGCGCTGTTCGACGACCAAGGCTTGCGCGGCGTTCTTGCCGCGCTCGATCGTGAAGGCGAGGAAACCCGCATTGTCGGCGGCGCCTTGCGCAATGCGCTCCTGGGACGGCCAGTGCATGAAATCGATCTCGCGACCACCCTTCTTCCCGATGCCGTCATGGCGCAGGCAACGGCCGCCGGCTTGCGCGCCATCCCGACCGGTGTCGCGCACGGCACGGTCACGGTGCTCGCCGAGGATAGGCCTTTCGAAGTAACAACCTTGCGCGAGGACATCGCGACCGACGGCCGCCATGCGAATGTCCTTTTCGGCCGCGATTTTAAGGCCGATGCGCTGCGCCGCGATTTTACGATGAACGCGCTTTCCATGACGCGCGAGGGACGGCTGTTCGATTACACTGGCGGCCTCGGCGACATCGCGGCGCGCAGAGTCCGCTTCATTGGCGAGCCCGCGCAGCGAATCGCCGAGGACTATCTGCGCATCCTGCGCTTCTTCCGTTTTTCCGCCGATTTCGGCGAAGGCCAACTCGATTCTGCTGGGCGTTCGGCGGCCATTCGCCAAAGAGACGGCCTTGCCCGCCTCTCGCGCGAAAGAATACGCGCCGAGCTTCTGAAGCTGCTTTCCGCAAGGCAAGCAGCTAGGGTTTGCGCGGACATATGCGCCGATGGCTTGCTTCATCCGCTAATCGCATCCGTGCCGAATCCGGCGCGGCTGCGGCGCGTCGTGGCGATCGTCCCGCCACAAGATCCGCTCCTGCGTCTTGCCGCGCTCTGTGTTAAAATACCCGAGGACGCGGCGCGCTTGCGCGAGCGGCTGCGTCTTTCCAACGCGGATGCGGAGCGTCTCGAAGGCGGCGCGCTGGCGCTGGTCGGGCTGCATGGGCTTAACGAGCCGCCAAAGTCTGATGGATTGCGAGCCTTGCTCTTCCGCCACGGCCGCCAGGCGGCGGGCGACGCAATAACATTGGCGCAAGCCGATGCTCGCCTGGGGCACGATGACGAATGGGAGCGCGCGCGAAAATTTCTGCAAGACACCGAGGAACCGCGTCTGCCGTTCTCGGGCGCCGATTTTATCGCGCGCGGTATCACCGAGGGGCGGGCCATCGGCGAGGCGTTGCGGGAGCTGCAAACCCGCTGGATTAAGGCTGGCTTTCCGAACGACCCGGCGAGCCTCGCACGATTGCTCGACGATATTCCGGGAGGGACGACTTGACTGC
>DATARJ010000057.1:0-4707 GCA_036264205.1 Methylocella sp. | reverse complement strand
TCGGGCCCGGCGGCGGCGGCAAGGTGACCCAAACCCCGCCCGGCGCGACGAGCGTGTTCCAATTCAAGGCCATGAATCCCGGCGTCTTTATCTATCACTGCGCGACGCCCATGATCCCCTATCATCTTTCGCACGGAATGTACGGTCTCATGGTTGTCGAGCCGCCGGGAGGCTGGCCGAAGGTGGACCGCGAATTCTACGTCACGCAAGGCGATATTTATCTCAAGGGAGATCGAACCCAAAGCGGCATCCACGAAGCGGCAGTCGACAAAATGGTCAACGAAACACCCGATTTCGTGGTGTTCAACGGGAGCGCCGGATCGTTAAGCAAAGAGCGCGCATTGAAAGCCAAGGTGGGAGAGAGCGTGCGGATCTTCTTCGGGAATGCCGGTCCCAATTCCGTGTCGAGCTTTCACGTCATCGGCGAGATTTTTGACAAGGTCCATCCCGAAGGCGCAACCGAGACCCTGAGCAACGTGCAGTCCACCCTGGTGCCGGCTGGCGGGGCGACGATGGTCGAATTCAAGACGCAAGTTCCGGGGACTTATATTCTCGTCGATCACAGCTTGGGCCGGCTGCAGAAGGGCGCGGCCGGATTTCTCGATGTGGAGGGACCGCCCAACCCAAAGATATTTCAGAGCATCCAACAAGGCAGCCAAGACGGCGGCGGTCATTGATCGGGCAGGTGGCGCGTCTTCCAAGGACGGGCGGTAGTCTCTCCGCCCCTCTGCTGCCGTGTTACGTGACTTTGTGATATTGAACACGCCGACGTGGACGATCGGGGCCGCGGCACAGGCATACGACGTTGATAAATGGCCTATTCCGGCGGCGTGCCGTTGAGCGCCAGCACTTCTCCGGCAAGATAAAGACTGCCCGCGATCAAGATGCGAGGTGGGGTGCCCCAATGCCGCGCGGCGAGAAATAAAAGCGCCGACTTAACGTTTTCGCAGGCCGCCGCGCGGAGACCATTGGCATTGGCGGCCGCGGCAACGTCGGCAGCGGGCTTTGCATATTGATCCGCGTTTAGCGGAACGGCGAGAACTTCCTGGGCGAGGCCCTTGAAAGGCCGGAGAAACCCGCCCGTATCCTTGGATGCGAGCGAGCCGCAGACGATGACAAGCGGCCTTTGCGTTATGTCCTCAAACTCCGCCATCGCCTGCGCGAGCGCGCGCCCGGCGTCCGCGTTATGGCCGCCGTCGAGCCAGATCTCCGCGCTTGCCGGGGAAAGCGCCGCCACCCGGCCTTTGGCGAGGTTTTGCAAGCGGGCTGGCCATTCGACCCGCGCCACGCCCTCTTCAAAGGCGGCGGGCGCAAGGATTGGCTCGATGGCGCGCAGCGTGGCGATCGCGGTCGCGGCATTTTGATGCTGATGGCGGCCAACGAGACGCGGCAACGGCAGGTCGAGAAGGCCGCGTTCGTCCTCGAAGACAAGGCGGCCGTGTTCTTCGCGCGCTTCGTAATTCTGGCCGGCGGCAATCAGCGGCGCGCCTACTCGGCTGGCTTCCAGCTCGAGCACCGCCAGGGCGGCGTCTTGCTGGTTGCTCACAATCGCCGGGGCGCCGGGTTTGAAGATTCCGGCCTTCTCATAAGCGATTTTATCGATCGTCGCGCCAAGGAATTCCGGGTGATCGATCGACACCGGCGCGATAACCGCGGCCCGCGGACCCGCGATGATGTTTGTCGCATCGAATCGTCCGCCAAGACCAACTTCCAGCAGCACATAATCGGCCGGATGCTCGCTGAAAAGCTTGAAAGCCGCCGCGGTGGTCACTTCGAAGAAGGTAACCGGTTGGCCTTTGTTGGCCTTTTCGCATGCGGTCAAGACGTCAAACAGCGCATCGTCGCCGACGAGACGTCCGCCACCGTCCGCGCCAAGCCTGATGCGCTCGTGAAAACGCACCAGATGCGGCGAGGTATAGACGTGGACGCGCTTTCCGGCCGCTTCGAGGATGGCGCGCATGAAAGCGATGGTCGACCCTTTACCATTGGTTCCGGCAACATGAATGATCGGCGGCAGACGCTTCTCCGGCGACCCGAGCGCGGCAAGCAGCCGCTCGATCCGGCCGAGCGACAGTTCGATCGTCTTGCGATGCAGGGTGAAAAGGCGGGAGAGGAGCGCGTCCAGCGAATCCATAATGGCCTTGCTTCGCGGCCCTCAGGCGGCGTGCTCGATGGGCTGGGTGCGCGTCAACAGCGCGCAAAGCCGGGCGAGCGTCGCGCGCATATCCTGCCTTTTTACCACCATGTCGATCATACCATGGGCTTCGAGATACTCGGCGCGCTGAAAGCCTTCTGGCAGGCGTTCGTGAATCGTTTGCTCGATCACCCGGGCGCCGGCAAAACCGATGACCGCGCCGGGTTCGGCGATGTGGATATCGCCGAGCATGGCATAGGAGGCCGTGACGCCGCCCGTCGTCGGGTTAGTCAAGACGACGATATAGGGAAGCTTGGCGTCGCGCAGACGCTGCACGGCGATCGTCGTGCGCGGCATTTGCATCAGTGAGAAGATGCCTTCCTGCATCCGCGCGCCGCCCGAGGCCGTGAAGATGATGAATGGCGTGCGGCGCTCGACCGCCGCCGTCATGCCCGTCACGATGGCCTCGCCCGCCGCCATGCCGAGCGACCCGCCGAGGAAATCGAAATCCTGCACCGCGGCGACAATGTCCATGCCCTGCAGTTTGCCAAAGGCGAGCTTCACCGCATCGGACGTCCCGGTTTTCAGGCGATATTCCTTGAGCCGGTCCGTGTAGCGCTTGACATCGCGGAATTTCAGTGGGTCCAACGGCACTTCCGGCGTCGCGATCTCTTCGTACGCTCCGTCGTCGAAAAGATTGTCCAATCGTGCCTTGGGGGCGAGGCGCATGTGATAGCCGGAGCCTGGCACGACGAAAAAGTTCGCTTCGAGATCTTTGTGAAAAACGAGTTCGCCGGACTCAGGGCATTTGACCCAGAGGTTTTCGGGAGTCTCGCGGCGCAGCAGAGACCTGACCTTGGGCGGGACGACATTGGAGATCCAGTTCATAGACAATCCAATTCTGGGAGATCAGTTTTGCGACGGCATCTGTTCTTGCGGGACTCGTTGCGGGCGCTTCAGACCGGGGCGGGCACCGCCGCCCGCACGCCCTTTGCGATATCGGCGACGAGACCGGCCACTGCTTCTACGCTTTTCCCGGTCGCCTTGCCATTCCGATCGAGCGACGCCCGCAAGGCTTCGACGATCGCCGAGCCGACCACCACCCCATCGGCGCGACCGGCGATCGCGGCGGCGCTTCCCGCATTCTTCACGCCGAAGCCGACCGCGACCGGCAAGCTCGTGTGCGCCTTGATGCGCCCGACCGCTGAGGCGACCTTGGCAAGTTCCGGCTCCGCGGCCCCAGTAATGCCGGTGATCGAGACATAATAGACAAAGCCTGAGGTATGGGCGAGGACGGCTGGCAGCCGCGCTTCGTCCGTCGTCGGCGTCGCGAGACGGATGAAATTCAGTCCCGCCGCAAGCGCGGGCAGGCAGAGTTCCGCATCCTCTTCCGGCGGCAGATCGACGACGATCAAACCATCCACCCCGGCGGCCTTCGCATCGCGCAGGAAAGCTTCGACGCCATACACATAGATCGGGTTGTAATAGCCCATGAGCACCACCGGCGTTGTGGAATCGCTTTTGCGGAAATCGCTGGCGAGCGCCAGCGTTTTGGCAATTGTTGTTCCGGCGCCAAGGGCGCGCAGCCCGGCCGCCTGGATCGCCGGGCCGTCCGCCATCGGGTCGGTGAAGGGCATGCCGAGCTCGATCACATCGGCGCCCGCCTTGGGAAGGGCTCTCAGAATAGCAAGGCACGTCGCAAGATCGGGGTCGCCCGCCATCACGAACGTCACGAGCGCGGCGCGGTGTTGCCGCGCAAGCTCTTCGAAACGGCGGTCGATGCGTGTCTGCATGAGAATTTCGGGGTGACAAGGGGGAGACCGGGCCGAGGGCGACGCAAAAACGCTCTAACACGGCGGTCGCGCGGGCGGAAGGATTATCCGGGAAGCTCCGAGGCAAGCCCGTGTCCCGCGCAAAGGACAAGGTTTGTCCTTTCAGCCTTCGATGGAAGCAGCAATCGACCGGATAGGATATGGCACGTAGCTCCCGGTACCACTTATGGCGGTGACCGTGTTGGCTATGGCTCGATTAAAGTAAACGTCTATCATATTTGGTTTTGTGGAACCGGGTTTGTTGGGCGGCAATGTGCACTTGGACGACGGTTGACAACCGGCGCCAAGCTTCGTAGAGGACCGCCCGGACGGGATAGCAAGCCGGCCGCTCTTCTTGGGCCGCGGTTCATAATTTTGCAATGAACGCCAACCTTGCCATGGAGACGCGTTGTTGCGCGATGAAGTTGTTGCGCAATGAAGATGGACAGACGATACCTTAGATATGTTCGGCGACACGTCGCCGCCGGATGCGCCGCCATTAAGGCGGTCCCAATGTGCTTCTAATTCCGGATCTTGGCGAGGCGGCAGTCCGCGGTGGAAATCCATGGCGAGCGGCGTCGCAACGACGGCTCCCACGGACGGAATACGAAGCGCATGGGGCATGAGGGAAGCAGGTTGTTCGCGGTCATCAAAACCGGTGGCAAGCAATATTGCGTCGCCGCGGGCGATACGATCTCCGTCATGACGCTCGCTGGCAATCCGGGCGATCGCGTGATGTTCGATCGTGTTCTCATGCTCTCC
>DATARJ010000055.1:0-3565 GCA_036264205.1 Methylocella sp. | reverse complement strand
TCCCCACGTTCGCCTCGGCGCGCGCGGATCTGGTTCTGCGCCGGGAGAGGCAAATCGTCGATTTGCGGCATCCTCTGCGGCCGGACAAAAGGCGAATCAGGTGCCGAGGGAACGAAAGGATCGGCGTCGAAATGCTCAGCCGGCCGCATGCCTTGTTGGACCTGTTCGACATAATGACGCGAATGCGGGGCGACTTCCTGGACACGGACCCCTTGCCGAGCTCCCGCGCCTAGCGCCGCGGGAGCTTGCAAAACACGGTCTTCATAACGCGGCTCGTACTCCGCCGGTGCATAGGTTTCCGGCTGGGAGCCAGGATAACGCGGTTGCGCCGTGTCAATCGGGCGCGCCGCCGTCTGCGCCCTTAAGCGGTTGGTGACTTCGGCAATGCGCGTCTCCGCGGCGGTGGGTTCGTAGACGCCCGCGACATGGTCGATTCCCGTCGCGACGACCGAGACGCGGACAACCCCGTCGAGGGTTTGATCGAAGGTCGCGCCAAGGATGATATTGGCGTCCTCATCGACCTCTTGGCGAATCCGGCCCGCGGCCTCGTCGACTTCGTAAAGGGTGAGATCGCTGCCGCCTGTGATCGAAATGAGCAGGCCGCGCGAGCCCTTCATCGAAACCTCGTCGAGCAAGGGATTGGCGATCGCGGCCTCGGCGGCCAGGATCGCCCGCTTTTCGCCCGAAGCCTCGCCGGTCCCCATCATGGCCTTGCCCATCTCGCGCATGATGGCGCGAACGTCGGCGAAATCGAGATTGATCAAGCCTTCCTTGACCATCAGATCGGTGATGCATGCGACACCGGAAAAGAGCACCTGATCAGCCATCGCGAAAGCATCGGCGAAAGTGGTTTTCTCGTTGGCTATGCGAAAGAGATTCTGGTTTGGAATAATGATCAGCGTATCGACCGATTTCTGCAGTTCTTCGATACCGGCCTCGGCCACGCGCATGCGCCGCGCGCCCTCGAACTGGAACGGCTTGGTGACGACGCCGACGGTCAGGATGCCCATCTCCCGGGCGGCGCGCGCGACGACCGGAGCGGCACCGGTGCCGGTTCCGCCGCCCATACCGGCGGTGACGAAGACCATATGCGCCCCGGAAAGGTGATCGCGGATTTCCTCGATCGCTTCCTCCGCCGCGGCCCGGCCGACCTCGGGCTGCGATCCGGCGCCGAGACCTTCGGTGACCTGAAGGCCCATTTGGATGATCCTCTCGGCCTTCGAGGAGGTAAGCGCTTGTGCGTCGGTATTGGCGACGATGAACTCGACCCCGATCAGGCCCGAGACAATCATATTGTTTACGGCATTGCCGCCCGCGCCGCCGATGCCGGCGACCATGATATGTGGTTTGAGTTCCCGGAGCTCGGGAGCTTTAAGATTGATCGTCATCGTCTGGCCTCTCGACGTTGGAGCGCCGGTCAAGGACGCTCGGGTTTTCAGTCACGTTGTTCGCGGCAAAATCGAATGAATCGCCGCGCTTACTCTTGCCGCACGCACCGCTAAAAACTATTCTTGAGCCATCGCCCGACCCGTCCGATGTAACCATTCGCTTGCGACTCCGGAGCCGCGCCACGCCGCGAAGGGCGGAAATGCTCGATGCCGCTCACTTGCGGATAGATCAGAAGCCCGACAGCCACGGCAAAAGCCGGGCTTTTCGCGGATTCGGGCAGCCCTTTTATGCCGAGCGGCCGTCCCGTCCGCACCTGCCCGGAGACGATGCGCTTCACCGCCGCCTGGAGGCCGGTGAGCTGGCAGGCGCCACCGGTGAGAACGAGTCTTCGCCCGGCGTGCGCAGGAAGGTCTGCGTTCTTGAGCCGGTCGCGCACGAGCTCGAGGATTTCCTCGACCCGAGGCCTGATGATGGAGATGAGCTGCGCCTTCGGCAAATGCGCCGGACGCTCGCCTTCGGCGCCCGCCTGAACCACCGCGATCGTCTCGCTTTCATCGGAAACCGAAGTGAGGCAGCCGCCATAAAGGGTCTTCAAACGTTCGGCGTCGGCGAGCGTGATCCCGAGGCCGCGCGCGACATCCATCGTGACATGATGGCCGCCGACGGCGAACGCGTCGACATGGGTCAGATGGCCGCCGGAAAAGACGCTCACGGACGTTGTCCCCGCGCCCATGTCGATCAAGGCGGCGCCGAGTTCGGCTTCATCGTCGGCCAAGGCTGCAAGACCCGCCGCGTATGGCGTGGCGACCATTGCGTCGACGGTCAGATGACAGCGTTCGACCGCGAGCATCAGATTGCGCGCGGCGGCGGCGTCGCAGCTCAGCACGTGCAAATCCGCGCCGAGTTCATCGCCGACCATCCCCCGCGGATCTTGAATGTGGCGCGTTTCGCCCAATGCAAAGCCAATTGGCAGGGCATGCAGCACCGCCCGGCCCTCTTGTCCGCCGCGCGTCGTGCAAGCCTCCAACACGCGGTGGACGTCGGCTTGCGTAACGGCCCGCCCGGCGATCGCAACCTTGGCATCGTAGAGCCGCGAGGAAAGCCTTCCGCCGGTCGCGTTAACAATCACGCTTTCGACCTGCACCCCAGCCATGCGCTCCGCCGCGTCGACGGCGAAACGGATGGCGCCTTCCGCGGCGTCCATATCGACGACGGCGCCGCCCTTGATCCCGCGCGAACGGTGATGGCCTATGCCAAGAATGCGGCAACGATGGGTGCGCCCGCGCAGCGGCTCGGAAGGATCGCTTGGGTTCAGCCGCGCGACAAGACAGACGATTTTCGACGTTCCGACGTCAAGCACGGAAAGGACCGCGCTTTTGCGGGCCGGCAAGGACGGCAAGCGCGGCGGCAATACCTTCGAATTCATGTCCGGCCGCCTTTCGCCTTGCTCTTACTTGGGAGCATCGCGGCGCGTTCGACCGCCGCTTCTTGGGCGAGACGCGCGACAACCCGGCCGGATTGACGAAAGTCGAGCGAAAGGATGTCCTTGTCGAGCACACGCGAAGTTCGCTGAAGATCAACGAGGCTGGCCAGCGCCGCCTCGGGGTCGATTTCCGGCAAGAGAACGTCTACCCCGGTCGCCGTTTTCAACGTCCAGCGGCGTCCCGCGACGAGCATGCCCGCCACGATCCGTTCGCGCAAATCCTCCGCCGTTTCGAGAAGCGCCAAATATTCGTTTAGTTTTTCGTTTGCCCCCGCCCCCACGACGAGCGGCAGACGAATGAAGCGCGCGTCGCGCATGGCGGCGACGGGAACGCCGTCGGCGGCGATGATTTGCACTTGCCCGTCGGATTGCCACAGCGCGAAAGGCTGGCGTTCCTCGATCTCGATCAGGATCCGGTCCGGGTAGAGCTTCGTGACCGCCGCTTCCTTGACGAGCGGAAGCTGTTTCAGCCTCTCCCTTATTTTCGCGACATCAAGAAATAGAAGCGAATTGCGCGGGCCTATCCCGGCGATAGCGAGGATGTCTTGCTCCTTGAGTTCGCGCTCGCCCGCGATGGTCACGGCCTTGATGGAGAAACCCAGCGCCTTGGCAAGGATGTCGGCTGGTTCGCCCTCCGCGGCCACGAAGGCGGCATAGTGGCCGCCCTTCACCGCGCCGTAGGCGCCGGTGGCC
>DATARJ010000001.1:0-1604 GCA_036264205.1 Methylocella sp. | reverse complement strand
CGGCGGTCGATCGCTCGATGCAATATGCGACGCGCGACCGGCGCAACAAGAAACGGGTTTTTCGCGCCTTGTGGATTCAACGCCTGAACGCGGCGGTGCGTGAACAGGGCCTCACCTATTCGCGCTTCATCGATGGCCTCGTCAAGGCCGGCGTCGAAATCGATCGCAAGGTCCTCGCCGAGCTCGCGATTACTCAGCCGGAAGCATTTAGGACAGTCGTCGAGAAGGCGAAAGACGCGAGGCCCGCGCCGGCTTGAAGTGTACAGCCAGGGCCGCGGCCTGGCTGGGAATGGAATGAAGCAGAATCGAAGCACCTCGCCAAAGTGCGCCGCCAACGCCATCTCGCTTAGGTGCCCGGCTCCGTCCCGCCCGCTTTCACCTAGTCTTTTGCGTTAGCCTCGGGCTTGATCCCGAGCCTTTGCAGCTTGGCCTGCGGACTGGCGTAGGGTTCTTGCAGATCGACGTTCCAATAGCGCAGATCCTCGAGCTTAATTTCCGTTCCGGTCACCGCGCAGAGCACGAATGCGCCGGGACGCAAAACGCGAAATTCGCCATTGAGATATTCGATCTCGGCTTCGCCCGCGGAGACCGGCCGGCGTTCATAACGGTTCATTGGAGTCGAAGCTCAATTCGAACAAACTTACTAACATGATAACGCAACTTCGCCAAATTTGCCACCATGTCCGGCGAAACTTCTAGTTCGGGGCAAGCCAATACTTCCCGGCGATGCCGGAAAAGTGTCGAGAACGGGGAGCGCATGTTCGAAGTGTTGGACCACGGGGTCCGCCTGGCGTTTATCGACGAGCGGCCGGCGACGGGCGACCGCGGCGAGCCGATTCTTCTCATTCATGGGTTCGCCTCGACCCATGCGGTAAATTGGGTGTTCCCGCAATGGGTAAAGACCTTGACCGAGACGGGGCGGCGCGTCGTTGCGTTTGACAACCGAGGGCATGGCCGCAGCGAAAAATTCCATGACCCCGCCGCCTATGCCATGCAGAAGATGGCGGAGGACTCCCGCGCGCTTCTCGATCATCTCCACATTGAGACCGCGGACGTGATGGGCTATTCGCTGGGCGCGCGGATCGCCGCCTTTTTTGCCAAGGCGCATGCGAGTCGCGTGCGCTCGATGATTCTCGGCGGTCTCGGCCATCATCTTGTCGATCGCGCCGGGCTTCCGCTTGCCATTGCCGAGGCGATGGAGGCGCCCTCGCTCGCCGGTCTCGTCGACCCGACACAGCGGATGTTCCGCGCCTTCGCCGAGGCGACCAAGAGCGATCTCAAGGCGCTCGCCGCCTGCGCGCGCGGTGCCCGCCAAGTCATGAGCGAGATCGAAGCCGGCGAAATCGATGTTCCCGTGCTGATCGCGGCCGGAACCAAGGACGATGTCGCGGGCGACCCGCATGATCTCGCCGCTTTGTTCAGGCGCGCGCGCGCGGTGGATATTCCTGGCCGCGACCACAATCGCGCAGTAGGAGACACAGTCTATAAAGATAGCGTATTAGAATTTCTTGAACAGCGCCCCTGAGCGTCGTCCCTCCAGCTGTATATATCTCCACGACGGCGCGTCAAACTTGGCTCGCGCAAGTTTTTCTGCCGTGCTAATG
>DATARJ010000348.1:0-1701 GCA_036264205.1 Methylocella sp. | reverse complement strand
TTCAGCCGCTGGGCTTGGTGGTGCCGGGCTGAAACGTGAAGTCAAAGGGCCTGCAGACTCTGGGCAAAGACGCGCCCGCCGCAAGTGCCAATGGTTGGATTGTCGTCATCATGCCCCCACCTCCATCGCTCCCAGTTCGATGGTTGTCTCCGACTGCCGCGCCGGAAGTTTGCGCGACCGTCAGAAGCCGCCTGCGTGTTTCGCCCGCTTCACGACACTCATAAGCAGGTTTTCTCGTTGAGAATTCCCGACTATGGTGACGTCAGAGCCGCACACAGTCAGACACAGCTCTCCCACACCCATTTTTCGATGAGTTTGAATTCAACCCGTTTGTGATGACCTTCGAAACCGAAGGGAAGAAAAACGTAGCATGTGGATTGCGGCTCGCAATAGGAAAAACCGCGCCAACATTGGACTTCTGACCAAAGCGCGGCCTGGCGAGGTTACCGATAACTCCCACAAGACATTGACTCAACGGGCTGATTACAGTTCGGTGACAGCCGAAAATCGCCCAAAAATGCGCGTGACCAAATAACGGACCAAATAAAACTCGACTCTGCGGAATCGGGGATGACTCCAACCCCCGAAATTCATCTTGTGGATAAGCCTTTCATTGCACAAGAATTCTTGTTTTCGAAATTTTGGGGTAACCCTCGCCGCGGGGGCGCGGAGCAAATAGAATGTGACGACGCGGCGGCGCGCATAAGGCGAATATGGCTTCCGCAGCCATTTTCACGGGCCTAAGTGACGATTCTGCAACGGTTTAGTGGCGATCCACGGCAATTTGCCCATGATCGCCGTCCGCAAGGTCCGCCTGCTGTCGCGCGACGAGGGCCGGCTCCGACAACTTCGGAACGCTATTTGCCGAGCTTTGCAATGCGGTGGGCGAGCCGCGAGACTTTCCGGCGGGCGGCGTTGCGATGCACGATCCCGGTGCGCGCGGCACGGACGAGGGCGGGCTCGGCTTCGACCATGGCGGCTACGGCCGCGGTGCGGTCGCCGGCCGTAATCGCCTCCTCGACTTTGCGCACCGCGCTGCGCATGCGGGTACGCCGCGACTTATTGATCACGGTGCGGCGGGCGATTTGACGGGCGGCCTTCTTGGCGGACTTTGTATTAGCCATGGGGTATCGGAACTGGACCTTTTTGCAGCGGTGTATCTTGAAGCGGTGTATCTTGAGGAAGCGCAGGCCAAACGCCTGATGCCTTGGCTCGGGCTTATAGGGGGATGGAGCGGCGGCGTCAACGCAGGGCTATTTTCCTCGCTACGCCACGCGCTTGGCGCGTACCGCCTCGTAACCGGCAATGACCGCCGCGCGATCGGTTGCCGGGAAAGCCGCAAGTGGCGGCGCCATGCGCGCCCATTGCGGCTCGTCATGAATATGCGCGACCAGCGCCTTGATGCCGGACACCAGCGCCTTGCCGTCGAACAGCTTGCGGATCGTGACCGCTTCGTTGAGCGCCGCGGCGTCGCCGGAGCGATAGGCGCGGGCGCACAGATCGGCGTTGAGATTGGCGGTCGCCGAGATGCAGCCGGCGAACGGACCGGAACGGGCTTCCGGCAGCGCCGCCTCGGTCGAGGGGAACACCTTGAAGCGCGGCGAGACGCTGGCCGCCTCGCGCGCATACGCCATATCGCCGGATGAATCCTTCAGGCCGACGATGCGCTCGCCATAACTGTCGAGCAGGCGCCGGATCAAT
>DATARJ010000321.1:0-3262 GCA_036264205.1 Methylocella sp. | reverse complement strand
CATTAAAGCGCGTACTTCAAACCACGACGAGTTCGGCGGCGGTGGCAAAAGCCGCGCGCTCTTGGATGAAAGCGAAGCGCGCCTCCGGTCGGTTGCCCATCAACCGCTCGACCGCGTTCGAGGTGCCCTCCCGATGTTCGGCAAGAACGACCACGCGGAGCAGGCCGCGCCTTTTTGGATCCATCGTCGTTTCTTTAAGTTGGGCCGGGAGCATTTCTCCTAACCCTTTAAAACGGCTAATTTCTATCTTGGCCTTTCCGGTGAGCGTTTTGGCGATCAATAGATCGCGATGCGCATCGTCGCGAGCATAGACTTGTTTGGCGCCCTGGGTCAGCCGATAGAGCGGCGGAACCGCCAGATAAAGGTGTCCGGCTTCGACGAGTTTTGGCACCTGGCGAAAGAAAAAGGTGATGAGCAGAGAAGCGATATGGGCGCCATCGACATCGGCGTCGGTCATGATGATGATCTTTTCGTAGCGAAGGTCTTGTTCGTTGTAATCCGCTCCGGTGCCGCAGCCGAGCGCCTGGAGAAGATCGTTGAGCTGCTGATTGCTCGCGAGCTTGTCGCGCGTGGCGCTGGCGACGTTCAGGATTTTGCCACGCAACGGCAGAACCGCCTGGTTTGTGCGATCGCGCGCCTGCTTGGCGGAGCCGCCGGCGGATTCGCCTTCGACGATAAAGAGTTCCGACCCTTGCGATGAATTATTCGAGCAATCCGCGAGTTTTCCCGGAAGCCTGAGCTTGCGCGTCGCGGTCTTGCGCGCAACATCTTTCTCAACCCGCCGGCGCAGTCTTTCCTCGGCGCGCTCGATCGTCCAGTCGATGAGCTTCGCGGCGTGCGAAGGGGAGGCCGCGAGCCAATGATCGAAGGCATCGCGCAAGGTTCCCTCGACGATCCGCGCGGCTTCATTGGTCAAAAGCCGCCCCTTGTTTTGGCCCTGAAACTCCGGCTCGCGAAGGAAGACGGAAACCATCGCGGCGCAGGACGCCATGACGTCGTCGCCGGTCACCGGAGCAACCTTCTTTGCTAGGCCTATCCGCTCGGCATGATCTTTAAGGCCGCGCGCCAGCGCGGCGCGAAGGCCGTTTTCATGGGTGCCGCCGTCAGGGGTGGGAATGGTGTTGCAATAGGAATGCACGAAGCCGTCGTCGAAGGCGAGCCAGGCTATCGCCCATTCGAGCGATCCGTGGCCGCCGTGTTTTTCAACCTTGCCGGCGAAAATCTGATCGGTGACGAGGTCCTTGCCCTCGATATCCTGGAGAAGGCAGTCTTTGAGGCCGCCGGGAAAGCGGAAAATCGCCTCGGGCGGAATCCCGGCATTAGAGCCGATCCATTCCGGCGCGCAATGCCAGCGGATCTCGACGCCGCCGAAGAGATAGGCTTTCGCGCGGGCCATTTTGAACAAGCGCTCCGGCTTGAAATTCGCGCCTTTGCCGAAAATCTTTTCGTCTGGCTTGAACCGCACGCTCGAGCCGCGCCGGTTTTGCACCTTGCCCAGCTTTTCGAGGGGCGTGACCGGGTGGCCCCGCTCGAAGATCTGCCGATAAAGCATTTGGCTCCGCGCGACCTCCACTTCGAGCCGTTCCGACAGCGCGTTGACGACGGAAATGCCGACCCCATGCAAGCCGCCCGAGGTCTGATAGGATTTCTGGTCGAATTTGCCGCCCGCGTGCAGCATGGTCATGACGACTTCGAGCGCCGATTTCTTCGGAAATTTCTTATGCGGATCGACCGGAAAGCCGCGCCCATTGTCGCAGACGCAAAGAAAGCCAGACGCCTCGTAACGGACATCGATGAAGCTGGCGTAGCCCGCAACCGCCTCATCCATTGCATTGTCGAGGACTTCCGCGAAGAGATGATGGAGCGCAGCCTCGCCGGTGCCGCCGATGAACATGCCCGGCCGCCGGCGGACGGGCTCCAGCCCCTCCAGCACTTCGATCGAAGCGGCGGTATAGTTCAATTCGCCGGACGTTTCGTAGTTTGGCGACGCCGCGGCTTGCCGGCCCGGTCGAGCGGGCGGCTCCTTGCGGGCCGCATTGCCGAAAAGATCGCCACTCCTTGCCATGCGCCGGTCTGTCCTTGTGATTCGAGGTGATTCGGGTTGGCGGCTGCTTATGCCATGAACAAGGCAGGATTGGAACGGAACGAAAACATTTTCCGGTTCACGACGCGTGGTTCAGCGGCCAAGTCTTGGCACGACGCCCCGAAGGTCCATGGTCCAATTCGCGGGAAATCAGCCCGTTTATTGACAAGCGAGGCGCGATCCGTATGGTCGCGGCTTGCTCAACACGCCCGAGTTTGGTCCGGACCGCCCGCCTCGCGCCGCATGAAGGAACGATAGAATGGCGAAGGCCGCAATGATCAAGATCAAGCTTTTGTCCGCGGCGGGGACGGGCTATTTCTATGTGACCAAGAAAAACGCCCGCACCAAGACGGAAAAACTGGCGTTCAAGAAATACGATCCGGTTGCGCGGAAGCACGTCGAATTCAAGGAAACCAAGATCAAGTAGTTGGCCTCGAAGTTCACGCGGCCGAGCCGAAGCGTTTGGCGAGCTCGGCAAGATAGGCGTCGCGTGCCTCCGGCAGGGCTTGACCGCGCGGCCCGAAGAGATCGCGCAGCAGGAAAAACCCGGTCAGTCTGAAACCATCCCTTATGTCGGCGCGAGGCGGCGCCGCGATTTCGCCCCGCAGAAAACCCGGCAGCGGCAGAAGCCGTGCTTTGTAAGGCTCGCCCGCCGCTTTCGACACAGCGCGTCCGGACTTTGGCGACACATAAATGAGATCGTTGGTGACGCCCGTCGCCGCGCATGTCTCAAGATCGAGGCCAAATCCCATTTGGGCAAGAATTTCGGACTCGAAGCGTACAATAAGCGGCGGCAAACTCTCTGGCCTGTCGATACCGTCGGCGATCTGCATCGCCGTTTCATAAAGCGTCGGATGCGGATCGCGCTCGGGGCCAAGGCGCAGCAAGGCCGCGACGAGACAAACCGCGTGCAGCGCTTCCGCGCTCGCCATCAAACGCGCCGTCCGCAATTGCACGGGCTCCACCAAAAACGTGCCGAGATGCTCGTCGAGCCGCGCCCGCCACACGAGTTCCGCGTGGTTGCCCGGTTGCAGCAACGGCTGCATGCGCTTGGAGCGGCCGCCCCTAACAAGCCCGAAATGGCGGCCATGCGCGCGCGTCATTGCCTCGACGATGACGCTCGTCTCGCCATGCTTTCTTGTGCCGATGATGAGGCCGTCGTCCCGCCATTCCATGTTT
>DATARJ010000266.1:0-4029 GCA_036264205.1 Methylocella sp. | reverse complement strand
TGATGCGGCGGTTTCCAAGGCGCTGCTCGACCTGTCTTTCGATCATATTTTTTTCACCGGCAGCCCGGCGGTCGGCAAAGTCGTCATGACCGCGGCGGCCAAGCACCTCGCCTCGGTCACCCTCGAACTCGGCGGCAAATCGCCGGTCATCATCGATGAAAGCGCAAATATCGCGAAGGCAGCGAAGAGCGTCGCTTGGGGCAAGTTCACCAATTGCGGCCAGACCTGCATCGCGCCGGACTACGCCTATGTCCATGAGAGCCGTTTGCCGCAATTTGTCGATGCGATGAAGAACGCGATCGCGACAATGTATGGCGCCCCCGCGCAAAGCCCGGATTACTGCCGGATCATCAATCACCATCATTTCGAGCGCGTCTGCCGCCTCATCGACGACGCGACGGCACATGGCGCAGTTATTCTCGCAGGCGGCGACCGTGACGAGGCGCAAAAATACATTGCGCCGACACTGTTGACCGGCGTTGGAGACAATGCCCTCGTAATGCAAGAGGAAATCTTTGGGCCGGTTCTACCGGTCCTCGCTTATAACGATCTGACCGAGCCTATCGCTGCGATCAATGCGCGGCCAAAACCGCTCGCGCTTTATGTCTATGCGAAGGATCGCGCGCCAGCCGATCGCGTGCTCCGAGAAACATCCGCGGGCGGAACATGCGTCAATGCCTCGATCATGCATTTTGGGCATGACAATCTGCCTTATGGCGGCATTGGCAATTCGGGCATCGGCAATGCGCATGGATTTTATGGATTCCGGGCCTTCTCGCATGAACGCGCGGTGCTCGAAGATAAATTCAGCATAACGCCCCTGTTGTTCCCGCCCTACACGAAGCGCGTCAAGCAGATGATCAAAATGGCGGTGCGCTTCATGACGTGACGCGCCCCCTTTGGCGCTGCGATCAGCCAAGAAGATCGAGGAGCGCCGGGACCAAGGGCGCGTCGGCCGGCGGCATCGGATAGGCGCGCAAATCCTGTGGCCGCACCCATTTCAGCGTCTGGTTTTCGCGTGCTGTGACAAAACCCTTCCAGCGCCGGCATATATAGAGCGGCATAAGGAGGTGGAAGTCCGGGTAGGCGAAACTCGCGAAGGTGGATGGCGCGAGGCATGCCTCCTCGACCGTGATCCCGAGTTCTTCGTGCAGTTCCCGGATCAAGGCCGCTTCCGGCCGCTCGTCCAATTCCACCTTGCCGCCGGGAAATTCCCACAGGCCCGCAAATGGCTTGCCTTGCGGACGTTGCGCGATCAGCACACGGCAATCCGGGCCGATAAGCGCGACGGCGGCGACGAGCAGAAGTTTCACGAAACAGGCTCGCGGCTCACGAGCGATAATCGCCGTTGATCGCGACATATTCCTTGGTGAGATCGCAGGTCCATACGGTTGCCGCGCCCTTGCCCGTGCCCAAATCCACGCGAATTTTTATTTCCGCGCCGCGCATGAGCTTGGAGACCCCGGCCTCGTCATAGGCGGGGTCGCGTTGGCCCTTGTGGGCGACGCGAACATCGTTGAACCAGATCGCCAGCCTGTCGCGTTCGGCCGGTACGCCGGCCTTGCCAACTGCCATCACGACGCGGCCCCAATTGGCATCCTCGCCGGCGATCGCCGTTTTGACCAGTGGCGAATTGGCGACCGAGAAAGCAATTTTTTTGGCGGCGGCGGCGGTTGCCGCGCGGGTCACCTTGACCTCGACGAATTTGCGCGCGCCTTCCCCGTCCCGTACGACCTGATGCGCGAGATCGAGGAGGAGACGGTCGAGCGCTTGTTTGAATGGAGCGAGGCGGCGGTCGTTGGCGGCGACGATTTTTGGCGCACCGCGTTTAGCGGCGGCTCCTGTCGCGAACAGCATCAAAGTGTCGGAGGTCGATGTGTCGCTGTCGATGGTAATCGCGTTGAACGACCGATCTGCGCTTTTGGCCAGCATGGATTGCAAGGCCTTCGCGGCAATCGGCGCGTCGGTAAACACGAATGCCAGCATGGTCGCCATGTCTGGGGCGATCATGCCCGCGCCCTTGGCCATGCCGGAGAGGATCACCTCGACTCCGGCGAGCGTCGTGCAGGCGGTTGCGACTTTCGGATAGGTGTCGGTCGTCATGATCGCCTTGGCGGCCGCAAAGAGACCGTCCGGGGCCGCGTGCGCGGCGAGCGTTTCCAGCACACCGTCAAATTTCGCGGGATCAAGCGGCTCACCGATGACCCCGGTCGAGGCGAGGAAAACTTTCGTTGCCGGCGCGCCCGTTGCCTTGGCGGTAAGCGCGGCGGTGAGCTTGACCGCCTGCACCCCGGCCTTGCCGGTAAACGCATTGGCGTTGCCGGAGTTGACGACCAGCGCGCGGGCCTTGCCCGCCTTAAGCCGCGCGCGGCACCAATCGACCGCTGCTGACGGACATTTCGATTTCGTAAAAACCCCCGCCGCCTGTGTGCCCTTGCCGAAAACCGCGAGCATCACATCGGTGCGATCCTTGTCCCGAATACCTGCGGCGCCGGCGGCAAAGCGCACGCCCTCGATGCCTGGCAGGTCGGGAAATGACGTTGGCGCGAGCGGCGAGATGGCGGCCATGGTGCGGGGTTCCTAAAATAGCTTCGCCCGAGCCAGGGCGAATCCCGAAAGTGCCAAGGCCACGCTACGGGTGTCAAGGGGAGGCGAAACCCCTTGACCTTGTTTTCGGCGGTTTGTTGGGTTAACGCCCGGGCCATCGCCGCGCTTATTTCTTGCCCGGATTGGGCGCAGCCGGTGCAGGCGCGGCCGGCGCGGGGTTCCCAGCCGCCGGCTTATCGGTTTTGGGGGGTTCCGGAGGCTCGGTCCGCTCGATCTTCGCGGTCTTGCGCAGGTCCGCGACGAGCGCGGTTTGCGCCTTTTGCACGACATAGCGGGTGACTTGATCCTTGACCTGGGCGAAGGGCGGAAAGGTTTTCTGCCGTTTATCCATGATCTCGATAATATGCCAGCCGAACGGGCTTTTCACAGGATCGGAAACCTGCCCGACCTCGAGCTTGAACGCGGCATCGGCAAACTCCGGCACCATGCGATCCTTGGTGAACCAGCCGAGATCGCCGCCTTCCGAGCCCGGGTCTTTCGAGACTTCCTTGGCGATCGTGGCGAATTCGTCGCCACCCTTCAGCCGCTGCCACACCTTCTTGGCTTCGTCCTCGGTTGCAACAAGAATATGCCGCGCGTGAATTTCGGTCTCGGGTTTTTGCGCCTTGGCCGCCTCGTCATAGGTCGCTTTGATCGCCGCGTCGGTGGCCGCCGTCTTCGCGACCTGTTCCAGCACGCTCTCCATCAGCAGTTTCTCGCGACAATAAGCGAGTTTCTTGGCAAATTCCGGGGTTTGGTCGGCCTTTTCGGCCAGCGCCTTTTGCGCCACCAATTCGCCGTCGATCAAAAAGTCGAGAAGATAGCTGTCGCGGGCTTTTCCTTCGAGCTGAGGCGGGAGGCTCGTGCGAAGGTCAGCGGCGGCGATCTTCAAGTCGTCGTCGGTGATTTGCTTTCCGTTGACCGTGGCGAGCACCTTGGCCGCCGCCGGCAAGGCGGGAACAGTCGCCAGCAAGGACAAGGTCAGCATGCACGCCAGACCGGCGGTTTTGTTACGCGCGTGTTTCATCAAGAACATGAATCCGAGCTCCGGGCTAAAACAGGAAGATCGCGCCCGCGGTTTCGCGGCGCGTTGCTCAAAAAAGGGCGTTTGCCGCGTGACCATGCACGGAGCGGCGAATTTGACAAGCCCCGGCCCCAATCTTATCTGTCGGGCAGGTCTGCGTGGATTGAATTTTTCCGGCTTTCGCGGCCCCATTGCAGGTGCCATGACTGTCGCGCTGCCGCTCTTCTCGCAACGAGATGCGGGGTCTCCGCCGGAACATCGGCTTTTGTGGAGCGGCCGGGAAATGGATTTCCAGTCAGGAACGCGAGTATTTGGTGCCTCGGCAATCTTGGAATGCTAAGTCACGGTCCGGCGGTCCGCCGTCGCGCGGAAATTCAAACCCGGAGCGCGCCTTGCGCAAACGCCGCGGGGATCGAGCA
>DATARJ010000217.1:0-3631 GCA_036264205.1 Methylocella sp. | reverse complement strand
AACTTCAGTTCGATCTCCGGTCCTGCCGCCATCGGATCCGCCCGCGCTGTTGCAAATTGGTTGGCTTCAGATGGAATAAAATAGCGCAAGATTTTTTCATGTCACGCCGCTGTAGCAATCGCGGCGAAGCTACGCATACTCGTCACCGAGAGGCCTTATGGCAGGAAAGCGCGAACGCTGAGCCGAAGCGAAGGCCAAAGCCAAAGATAATCCGGTGTGATCCGGCTCACTCCAACCACCCACAAGAAACTGGCCCCGGCGATGAGTGAAGAATTTTCGGGTAGACGTGGGTTATGAGAAATGCAATCAGTCATCAGACACAATTGGATCTTACCTGCGCTCGTACCGCCCAAAGGATAGGTTTTGAGCGGCCCGCGCATATGCTTGCAAAAGTGTAGAACTGGCGCTTAGTTTAAGATGAAACCGCGTCTTTGGGTGTGCGATGTAGATAACATTGCCCAAGGCACGGTTTCTTCGTTAAGCTCGTCTCAGATGGAAGGCCGGGCCTGCCATGGTCGTCAGAGTTGCGACGGTTGCGTTTGAGGGCATCGAGGCGCGGCCGGTGGACGTGCAGGTGCAAATCGCCAATGGCAACGTGGTCTTCACGGTAGTCGGTCTCGGCGACAAGGCGGTTGCTGAATCGCGCGAAAGAGTCCGCGCCGCGCTGAATGCGTCGGGCCTCGCCATGCCTGCCAAGCGCATCACCGTTAATCTCGCGCCCGCCGATCTCCCCAAGGAAGGCAGTCATTACGATCTGCCGATCGCGCTTGGCATCATGGCCGCGATTGGCGCAATTCCGCCGGACTCTCTTGCAAATTACACGGTCCTCGGCGAACTCGCGCTCGATGGAACGACCACCGCGGTCGCCGGCGTGCTCCCCGCCGCGATTGCCGCGAATGCGCGTGGCCAGGGGCTCATCTGCCCGCACGCGAGCGGACCGGAGGCAGCCTGGGCGGCGCAAGACATCGACGTGTTGGCACCGCTTTCGTTGATCCAGCTCGCCAATCATTTCAAGGGGACGCAAGTCATGGCGCGGCCGCGGCCGGCCGTGCGGGAACAAGTCGGAACGCAGCCGGACCTTCGCGACATCAAGGGACAGGAGAGCGCCAAGCGCGCGCTCGAAATCGCCGCCGCCGGGGGACACAATCTTTTATTGAACGGACCACCGGGAGCGGGAAAATCGATGCTCGCCGCCCGGCTGCCCTCGATCTTGCCGCGGCTCAGCCCGCGCGAACTGCTCGAGGTTTCGCTCATCCACTCCATCGCCGGGGATCTCGCGGGCGGCGCGCTTACCGAGAAAAGGCCCTTCCGCGCGCCGCATCATTCGGCCTCGATGGCGGCGCTCGTCGGCGGCGGCACGCGCGCCCGGCCTGGCGAAATTTCGCTCGCCCATCATGGTGTTTTGTTTCTCGACGAATTGCCGGAATTCCAGCCGCAGGTTTTGGACAGCCTGCGGCAGCCGCTCGAAACGGGCGAAGTCGCGATCGCCCGGGCAAACCACCGCATCGTCTATCCCGCGCGGTTTCAGCTGGTCGCGGCGATGAATCCCTGCCGGTGCGGCCATGCGAGCGAGCCAGGCTTTACCTGCAACCGGCAACCCAACGCGCGCTGTATCGCGCAATATCAGGCGCGCTTGTCGGGCCCCCTGCTCGACCGTATCGATCTCCACGTCGAGGTACCGGCAGTCGCCGCTTCCGATCTGATGCTGCCGCCTCCCGCCGAGGGTTCAAGGGAGACCGCGGAACGCGTCGCCGCCGCGCGAAAAATCCAGGTCGCGCGCTATGCCGGGCTCGGTTTTCCGGGGATCCTCTCCAACGCCGCCGCGCCCGCCAATGTCATCGAGACGGTGGCGCAACCCGACGCCGGGGGCCTCGCCTTGGTCAGGGAAGCCTCGGACCGCCTTCGTCTTTCCGCGCGTGGGTTTCACCGGGTCTTGAAGCTCGCCCGGACGATCGCCGATCTCGACGGCGCCGGCGAGGTCGGGCGCCTGCATCTCGCCGAGGCGCTCACCTACCGCGTCGATACCACAAGGCAGCTGCGCGCCGCGTGAACAGGGCGCGGCTCTGGCGGGGGTCGGGGAGCCACGCCGGACCGCCTAGCGCGATTGCAGGAGGCGCGCGACGGCCTTGGACGTAAAATCCACCATGGGCACGATCCGTGCGTAATTGAGCCGCGTCGGACCGATCACGCCAAGCACGCCGACGATGCGCTGCTCCCGGTCGTGAAACGGCGCGGCGATCATCGAGGAACCCGAAAGCGAAAAGAGCTTGTTTTCCGAGCCGATGAAAATACGGACGCCGTCGCCGCCTTCGGCCCGGCTCAACAGTTCGATCACATCCTTCTTTGTTTCGAGATCGGCGAAAAGCAAACGAATCCGCTCGAGATCCTCGATCGCGGTGAGATCTTGGAGCAAATTGGCCTGCCCCCTGACGATCAGCTGCGGGCCGTGCGCGGGAGATTCCGCCCAGCTCGCGAGACCCGCATCGACAAGCCGCGCCGTCAATTCGCCGAGCTCCGCCTCGGCGAGCTTGCGCGAGGCCTCGATCTCGCACTTGACCTCTTGCAAGGTGCGGCCCCTAATCCGCGCATTGAGATAATTGCCGGCCTCACTCAAGGCGGACGGCGGCAGCCCCGCCGGTATTTGCAGGATCCGGTTTTCGACCGAACCGTCCTCGGCGACCAGCACGGCAAGCGCGCGCTCCGGCTCGATCCGGACGAACTCGACATGTTTGAGCCGCGCGTTTTCCTTGGTGGTGACGACGACTCCGGCGCCGCGAGTCAAACCCGACAACATCAGCATTGCATCGCCAAGCAGCCCTTCGAGGGTCTGGTCCTGCGAGGCCGCTTTAACCTCCGCCTCGATGCGTTCGCGTTCCTCCTGGCTAACGTCGCCCAATTCGAGCAGCGCATCGACGAAAAAGCGTAAGCCCAGCTCGGTTGGGAGCCGGCCCGCGCTGGTGTGCGGCGCATAGATCAAGCCGATCTCTTCGAGGTCCTGCATCACATTGCGGACCGAGGCCGGCGACAGCGGCGCAGGTAAGAGCCGCGCGACGTGCCGCGATCCGACCGCCTCGCCATGGGCGAGGTAGGAATCGACGATCAGCCGGAAGATTTCGCGTGAGCGTTCGTTGAGCTTCGCCAGGCCGTTGCCGCCAGGCTGCGCCAGGCCGGGTGCATGATCCAAGGGAATTGCCATGGCGGCTAGCATGGCCGCATGCGGCCACGGATGCAAGCGCGGGGGTATCGCCCGCATGAGTAATGGTCCGAAGGCCGGGAGAACACGCCGCCCGCATTTTTCGATTCGCGCTTAAGTTTTCCTTAAGGGTTTTACGAAATATGTTTCAAATACCCACGCGAACGATTGGAAACCACATGTATCTCTCGCTCGGAAAGGCCGCCAAGGAAGCGGGCGTCGCCAAATCCACCATCTCGAAAGCCTTGTCTTCCGGCAAGTTGTCTTACCGGGAAAAAAATTCGGACGGTTATCAGATCGATCCGGCCGAACTTTTTCGCGTGTATCCGAAAACCGCGAAAACCGATGCGGACGAACCCCCGTCGAACGATTGGCAACCCCTTGTACCAAAAGCTCGAACCATCCTCCCGCCGGGCGTCATGGCGATGCCAGATGGCT
>DATARJ010000199.1:0-1564 GCA_036264205.1 Methylocella sp. | reverse complement strand
TGAAAGGCCTGGGCATTTTCGGGATTGAGCTTGATCGCCTGGTCGAGATCGGACCGCGCCTCGTCGAGCTTGCCCTGAACGCGCAGAAGATTGGCGCGGCCGAGATAGGCCGGCGCGTGATTGGAATCGGCGGCCACGGCGCCGTTGAAATCGGCGAGGGCCGCATCGTCGCGGTTGATCTGACGATACGCGAGCGCCCGATTGGTCAGGGAGGCCGCATTGCCCGGAGCGAGCTTGATCGATTGGCCGAAATCGGCGATCGCCTCTTGAAACTTGCCGATTCTCGCGTAAGCCACGCCGCGCGTGTTGTAAGCTTCGGCGCTCGCCGGGTTGCGCTGAATGACATCGGTCAGGGACGCTAGGTTGCTGGCGGCCTCCTGCGGCGATTGGTGCGCCACTTCGGCGACGCCGGTTCCCTGTTTGCCCATGATGCTGGTCGCCGTTTCGCATCCGGCGAGAGGAAGGGAAGCAGCCAGCAGTAACGCGCAAGCACCCGTTCGCCGCCTGCGGGCCAGCTTCGCATTTTGGACCAAGGCCGCGAAAACCTTTATCCGGTCACCCTTGCCAAACGCGCCCGCCATAAATTGGCCGAGCGCCGGGGCATGGTCCCAAAAGCAGGCACCGGTTTCGCGGATCATGCCATCGCGCGCCTCCCAGCGCTCAACGAGCCCCCACCATCGGCTTGGGCTTCATCGGCAGAAGCCCTTCGCGTTGCAGTTTCTTGCGGGCCAGCTTGCGGGCCCGGCGCACGGCCTCCGCCTTCTCGCGGGCCCGCTTTTCCGAGGGTTTTTCATAATGGCCGCGCAGTTTCATCTCGCGAAAAATGCCCTCCCGCTGCATCTTTTTCTTGAGCGCCTTGAGGGCCTGATCAACGTTATTGTCGCGAACGAGAACTTGCACGCAGGAGTCCTTGGGTGAGGCGCCGGCCATCGCATGATGGGACGAAACCAACTGTACAGTCACAACCACCCCGGCGCTGCTGGGCACCCGAACGGCGAAGCCATGCCGATAACAGGCCCGGCGCAATCTGTCCAGGGAAGGGTACGCCGTCCTAATGGTCCGGGCCGGGCAGGATGCGGGTCACATGGCCCATCTTGCGGCCCGGCCGCGCGTCCGCCTTGCCGTAAAGATGCAGGCTGGCGCCGGGCTCGCCGAGGATCTTTGCCCAGGCGAGAACATCTTCGCCGATCAAATTATCCATTTCGACATGGCCGCCGGCTTCCGCGCCGTGGCGGCTGGCGGCTCCGAGCGGCCAGCCGGCGATCGCCCGGATATGCTGCTCGAACTGAGAGGTGGCGGCGCCATCGAGCGTCCAGTGACCGGAATTATGGACGCGCGGGGCGATTTCGTTGACGAGAAGCTCGAGCGGCCCATCATCATCGCCTTGCCCGCCGCCGGTCACGAACATTTCAATCGTGATGACGCCGCAATAGACGAGCGCGTCCGCAATCACTCGGGTGAGCCGGGTCGCCTCGGCGGCCAATTCGGGCGGCAGCCGCGCGGGAACACGGGTAGACTTAAGAATATAATTCTCATGGATATTCTCGCAGACGTCGTAGGCGGC
>DATARJ010000153.1:0-4715 GCA_036264205.1 Methylocella sp. | reverse complement strand
GAAACGGTCGTCGAAGCCGATCCACGTCATTGCATCTGCATGGGCATAGGCACAGGCGGCAAAGCCACGATTGACCGCTTCGAAGAGGTTCCGGTCGGGGGCGCTTGCGAAAGAAAACTCGATGCCTTCGCAGAAGAGAGGAAAATCGCGCGCGAGGCGGGATTTCCATGCCGCCAAGATCTCCAATGTTCGGTCTTTCGATCCGCCATCCTGGACGTGATAGCGGATCGTGAATGGCCCAGCCTGGCTCACCACGCTCAGAATCGACTGATCAAGGAATTTCTCGCCGTTGAGAACGGGCGTCACGATCGCGAAGTGCATTGAGTTGTCTATCCTCTTGCAAACAATCCAAGCCGCGATCGCCCTCGTCTGACGCGGCTGGAAACTACGTTGCTCATCAAGAAGCCGCGACCGGCGCCCCCTCTTTCCGCGGTTACCTCGCTATCACGCAGAGGAAAGAAACAGGGCGATACAGGGCCACATGACAAGGCGGCAAACTGTAGGCAGGGGCGCGCAGCCTTGCAACAGTCCGTTGCGGCAAGCTATCGAGCGCTCCGCGCCTACCGGTAGGTATTCACGCGGAACTCGGGGCGGTCAAGGGGCACGAAGAATAGATCGATCTGCCAGAACGCACGATCGAACTCGCGCCAAAGTGGTTCCGACATGTCGATAACCCCAAAACCGAGCTCGCGCATGTAGGCAACCATTTCGTGAAAAAGTAGAACGCCCTCTCGCAACCGGAAATTGTAGGTCTCGATGATGACGAGGTTGGCTTTGCGTAGGGTTTCCTTTGCGCCGAGAAGAATGGGGACCTCGTAGCCATGCGTGTCAAGCTTGATCATATACGGGCCCGGCAGAGCGCGCCTGCCAATCTCATCGTCGATCGTGACCTGGCGGATAACCTTGTGCCCGACCATGCCTAGTATCTGTGTCTTGCTCGCGGTCCCTGCAAACAAATCCCTGTCGTCGAAGTAGAAGCCAACCTCGCCGCCCTCGCCGCCGGCCACAGCCAGCAGATATTGCGCTTTGGGATGCGCCGAGCAATAGGTCTCGAGAGCCTCCAAATGTGGCTCGTGCGCCTCGACCAGCAGGTAATGACAGGCGGGAAAATGCTTTTCGCAGACAGCCGACCACTGGCCGTTTGATGCACCGACGTCGATCACGGTGTTTATGTCGAGCCCGCGACCGGCCAGGCGCCAAAGGGCGCGGTCCGTGGACATGCTGTGAAGCGTGACGATTTCCGGTGGCTCGGCCATAGGAGTGGGAAGGGTGTCGTCCATGATGGGCGCTAATCCGTACATTTCCCGATCAGCGTCCCAAGGTAGGGGCGCTGCACATTTATGTAGTTGCGGGTTCGCTTGCTTGTGTCTGCGCAAACCAGCGATAGACCTCGTTGACGCCCTCTTCGAGATTTGTTTTTGGCCGCCAGCCGAGAGCGGCCAACCGGCTTGAATCCATCACTCTGTGTGGCGTGCCGTCGGGCTTGGCGGTATCGAAGACGAGTTTTCCTTCGAATCCGGCGACGCGGCCAATTGTCCTGGCCAGCTGGCGGATGCTTACGCCGGAGCCGGCGCCGCAATTGATTGGCTCCCCGCCGTCGTAGCGATCGATCAGAAACACCACGGCATCGGCCAAATCATCGGCATAGAGAAATTCCCGCAAGGGGGTTCCAGTGCCCCAGACGACAACCTCTGACTCACCGGCGACCTTGGCCGCATGGAATTTGCGGATAAGGGCCGGCAAGACATGGCTCGTCGCAAGGTCGAAATTGTCGTTTGGGCCATAGAGGTTGCACGGCATGACCGAGATGTAGCGGCGGCCATATTGCCGCCGATACGCCTGACACATCTTGATGCCGGCGATTTTCGCGATCGCATACCATTCGTTGGTCGGCTCGAGCGGACCCGTCAACAGCGCTTCTTCCTTGATCGGTTGCGGCGCGAATTTCGGATAAATGCACGACGATCCAAGAAAGACCAGCCGCTCGACATTGGCCAGATGCGCGGCCTGGATGACATTCGTCTCAATCGCGAGATTATCGAACAGGAAATCGGCGGGATAAGAGTCGTTGGCAAGGATTCCGCCAACCTTGGCGGCGGCGAGGATGATAACATCTGGCTTGGCCCCGGCCACCCATTGCCGGACGGCTTGCTGTTCGCGCAGATCGACATCACTGCGATCCACGGTCAGGATTTCCACGTCTTCCTTGGCGAGGCGGCGCAGAATAGCCGAGCCGACCATGCCGCGGTGGCCTGAGACCCAGATTCGCCGCTTGATCCCGGCATTGGCCGAGAGATTAACCATCAAATATTCCTCAGATCCGGCCGCGTTTCTTCATCACGATCAAGTCGCTCGCGACCATTTCAGATACCAGCCGCGCGAACGTAACCGTGTGCTTCCAACCGAGTTTCTTGAACGCCTTCCCCGGATCGCCGAGAAGGTGATCGACCTCGGTCGGACGAAAGTAACGCGGATCGATCTCGACAAGAGTCCGGCCGCTCTTTCTATCGAACCCTTGTTCGTCGACTCCTGATCCCCTCCAGCCGATCCCGATGCCAACTTCGGCGAAGGCGCGCTCGACGAATTCGCGCACCGTATGGGAATCTCCCGTCGCCAAAACATAATCGTCCGGCTCGGGCTGTTGCAGAATGCGCCACATGCCATCGACGTAATCGCGCGCGTGTCCCCAATCGCGCTTGGCATCGAGGTTTCCCAAAAAGAGCCTGTCCTGAAGACCCAAATGGATTGCCGCGACCGCACGCGTGATTTTCCGCGTCACAAAGGTCTCGGCCCTGGTCGGTCCTTCATGGTTGAACAGGATTCCATTCGAGGCATGTATTCCGTAGGCTTCCCGGTAATTGATCGTGATCCAGTAAGCGTAAAGCTTGGCGGCGGCGTAAGGCGAGCGCGGATAAAATGGCGTCGCCTCGTCTTGCGGAGTCGCCTGCGCCTTCCCATACAGCTCCGATGTCGAAGCCTGATAAAAACGGGTTTTTTGGGTGAGTGCCAGAATGCGGATCGCTTCGAGAAGGCGAAGTGTGCCAAGCGCGTCGGCATTCGCGGTATATTCTGGAGTCTCGAAACTCACCTGGACGTGGCTTTGCGCGGCGAGATTGTAAATTTCGTCAGGCTGAACCTCCTGCACAATGCGAATGAGGTTCGTCGAATCGGTGAGGTCGCCATAATGCAAGAGAAAGTTAACGCCGGCTTCGTGCGGGTCATGATATAAATGATCGACACGGTCGGTGTTGATCAACGACGACCGCCGCTTCACGCCATGCACGATGTAGTCTTTTGAAAGGAGGAGTTCGGCGAGCAGAGCACCATCCTGCCCGGTGATCCCTGTGATCAAGGCTACTTTTTTTGAAGTCATGCGAAACAACCTCAAACTCGCGCCCAGGCGAGAGCTGGCAGCGCTGTATATAGCAACCCAACGACAAGACAAAAGCAATGTTCGCAGGTTATCCAGCGTCGGTCCGAAGGCTCGAAGGGCCCGAGCGCCAGCGGCCTTGCTCGCGCCCTTGGTCTCAGCCGCGTGACCATGTATCGAATGACCCGATTACGTGGCGCCACCGCCTTGAGCGGGGCAGCGGCCCGTTTGCAATATGGACGCTCCATTCGGTGCACTACCAGAGTGTGCTGACGCCGGAACCACCTTGCGCGTCACTCCCTGTAACCCGCCTCGATCTTTATGCAGTCCTTACACCTGAACCCCACGTTTCGAATGGATCCTTTATGGGACCAGTACCATCCTCCTATTGCCAATCGATAAAGGGAGAAGCGCATGTTTGATCTCGTCTACCTTGGCCTTGGCGCCTTTCTTTTCGTTTCTGTCGCCGCTTATGCGCGCGCCTGCGCGCGCCTTTGAGAGGAGATGCGCCATGTTTGAGCCGCTCGCCGGGCTGATCGTCGCTGTGCTGCTCGGCGCCTATCTCGTCTACACACTCCTCCATCCCGAGAAGTTTTAGCAAGAAGATTCGGGCTTTCGCGAGAGCAATAAGATGACAATCATTGGTTGGGCGCAAATCGCCATTGTGCTCGTGGCGGCAATCGCAGCGGCTATTCCGCTCAGCACCTATATCGCGCGCGTGCTCGCGGGCGAGCGCACGTTCTTTTCTGCGGTCCTCACGCCGGTCGAACGCGTGTTCTACAAGCTTTCCGGCGTCGATCCGGCGCGCGAGCAGAGCTGGTTCACCTATACGGTCGCCATGCTAGCCTTCAGCCTCGTCGGCTTTGCGTCGCTCTATGCCTTGCAGCGGCTGCAAAACATACTGCCGCTCAACCCGCAAGGGTTCGACCCCGTGCCAGCCGATCTCGCCTTCAACACATCGATCAGCTTCATCACAAATACAAACTGGCAGAACTACGGCGGCGAGACGACGATGAGCCACCTCGTGCAGATGCTCGGTTTGACGGTTCACAATTTCGTCTCCGCCGCGACGGGCCTCGCCATGGCGTTCGCGCTGGTGCGGGGCTTTGCGCGCATCGAGTCGCCAACGGTCGGCAATTTCTGGGTCGATCTGACGAGATCGACGCTCTACATTCTCCTGCCGCTATCGGTTGCCGTCTCGCTTGTTCTGGTCGCGCTGGGGATCCCGCAGACGCTGGCCGGCTCGGTCGATGCGATGACGCTTGAAGGCGCCAAGCAGGTCATTTCCATCGGACCGGTGGCGAGCCAGGAGGCGATTAAAGAGCTCGGCACAAACGGAGGCGGC
>DATARJ010000142.1:0-1884 GCA_036264205.1 Methylocella sp. | reverse complement strand
GTCCGACCGCGAACGCTTAGCTACGGTTCGGGTGTACGGCTAAGGCCAAACGCACCCGCCGCTTAGAGCCGCTCCACCTAATCGCCTATCGACCGGACAAACGTGAAAACGCGCTGTCTAAGATGCCACAGCCTCGGCGTTTCCCTCCGCTGGTAGAGGTGCGGCTTTGATCACGACGAGATCGCATGCCGTCGCGACAGTCAAAATCATGTTCGCGGCCTTGGCGACGAGGCCCGCGTAATATGCCTGAATGTCCTGCGGGCCGGCCGGAGGATGATCCGGCGTTCCGGCGAGGAGAAGCGGCAGGTGGGCGGCAAGCTTCGCATTCGTGCCCTTGGCCGCGACCGTGATCCGCGCCGTTTCCTCGACTCCGCTCAAGGTAACCTCGATGACGCCGCCGCGCGGGATTGCCGCGGCGGCGATCAGACACAGATTCAAGATGAGCTTAACGTTGTTCTTTGGCATTCGAAGGGGAGGGACATTCCATTCGAGTTCCGTCCGCTCGCCGCCAAAAAGGCCGCGCGCGACCGTTGCCGCATCGCTGGTATCGATCGATGCCCCGGCCGAACCGGCGGCCCCGAAAGCCAGCCGGCAAAATTGCAGACGCGCCGAGGCCTGTCCGGCGCTTTTCTTGATGAGATCGAGCGCAAAGCCGCGAAGTTCCGCGTCTTGCTCCTCGTCGAGCATTTCAAGGCCATTGATAATAGCGCCAACCGGGCCGATTACATCATGACAGACTCGGGAGCAAAGAAGCGCGGCGAGGTCGAGGGGGTCGAGGGCCGTCATGATTCATCCCTTCAAGGGCAAAGCCGCCCAAGCAGTGGAGACTAGGCTCCGCGCTCCGGAATTGCGCCAATTGAAATGCCGGGAGCGTTTGCCACCAAGTAGGGCTTGGCTCCCGGACGGCGCGGGCGCAAATTAACACGAAACGTCACGTCCGAGTGAATCGCTGCCGCGTCCACGCGTCAAGGCTGATTATTCCAATCTGCGAATTATAGATTAACAAATTGATTCTGGCTGTCGCGCAAGCAACAAGCAACGGCTTTGGATCTCGCCGCGGCAATTGCAAATTGCGCAATGGCTGCGGAACAAACGTTTCAGGCGCGCCTTTTCGGGCCGTCCAAGTCCGGGAAGCAGAGGTGCAATTTCGTGAAAGACAGTAAAATCAATGCAGCAGCACCGGCGATCGATTGCGATGCAACAGCGGATATTTTCGCCGAAATCGCGCTCGAAGCCGCCGTCGCGGTGATGGCCGTCTATGCAGGCGACAGCCGCGCCAGGCGCAAGCGGGATGGGAGTCCCGTCTGCGATGCCGACGAAGCGGCCGAAGCCATCATCCTGAAGCGTCTTGCGATCCGGTTGCCTCATCTGCCGGTGCTCGCCGAGGAAGCGGCTGCAAGAGGCGGGAAGATGGTTGCCGGACAAACGTTCATCCTGGTCGATCCCCTCGATGGGACGCGCGAATTCCTGAGCCATAATGGCGAGTTCACCGTCAACATAGGGCTGATCGCCGATTCGGCGCCGGGTGCCGGCGTGGTTTACGCTCCGGCGTTTGGGCGACTCTGGATCGGCGGCGCGGCCGCCAGTGTTTGCGAGGCCGCGCCGGGCGCGGCGCTGCCGCCGCCTGCCGCGCGCCGGGTCATTCATCCGCGGCCGGTGCCGCGGCAAGGATTGACAGCGCTGGTGAGCCGCTCCCACGCCGATCCGGCGACCGAGGCTTTTCTTGCAAAACTCCCCGTTAAGGAGCGCCGGCTGGCAGGTTCCGCACTCAAATTCTGCGTGGTCGCCGAGGGCCAAGCCGACGTCTATCCGCGCTTCGGCCAAACCATGGAATGGGACACGGCGGCGGGGGACGCGGTGTTGCGCGCGGCGGGCGGGATTGTT
>DATARJ010000127.1:0-10525 GCA_036264205.1 Methylocella sp. | reverse complement strand
ATCTCGCGGGCTCCGATCTCGTGATCGAGGCGGTTTTCGAGGACCGCGCGGTCAAGGCCGCCGCGATACAGAGAGCGCGCGCGGCGCTCGGGTCTGACACTATCTTTGCGTCGAACACTTCGACTCTGCCAATTACTTCGCTTGCGCAAGCCTATGGCGAGCCCGAAAATTTTATTGGGATTCATTTTTTCTCGCCGGTGGAAAAGATGCTGCTCGTCGAGGTGATCCTTGGCGAGAAAACCGGGGATCGCGCGCTTGCCATGGCTTTGGATTATGTCCGCGCACTCAAGAAAACGCCGATTGTCGTGCATGACGCTCGCGGCTTTTACGCCAATCGCTGCGTTGGCAATTACATTCATGAAGGCCACATCATGCTCCTCGAAGGCGTTCCGCCCGCGATGATCGAGAACGTGGCCAAAATGGCGGGCATGCCGGTCGGGCCGCTCGCGCTCAACGACGAGGTCGCGCTCGATCTCGCCCTCAAAATCCTGGAGGCGGCAAAGCGCGATCTGGGAGCTGCAGCGATCGACGTTGCGCAGGAAAATTTGCTCAAGGCGATGGTCACCGATCATGGCCGGCTTGGGCGCAAGAACGGCAAGGGCTTTTACGACTATCCGGTGCAGGGACCGAAGACCCTATGGCCGGGGCTCGCCGCACTTCAAGAAACCAAGCTCGATCCGGACACGATCGATGTCGCCGAACTCAAACAACGGTTCCTCGTGACCCAGGCGGTCGAAGCCGCGCGGGCGATCGAGCAAGGTGTTGTAACGGACCCGCGCGAGGCGGACGTCGGCTCAATCCTCGGCTTCGGGTTCGCGCCCTTTACCGGTGGCACGTTGAGTTTTATCGACGGGATGGGCGCGGCAAATTTCGCCGCGCTTTGCGAAAAGCTCCGGCAAAAATACGGAGAACGCTTTGCGCCGCCGAAAATCGTCGTGGATATGGCGAGTGCACAAGAGTCCTTTTATGGGCGCTTTGCCGAGCGGACTAGCCGCGTTGCTTGAACTGGTTTGCACGGCTCTTGCCCGGGGCTTTTATTATTTTGCGACGACCGGCGGCGACAGCGGCGACAGCCAATCGAAATGGTAGTTCAAACCAACGCGGACGATATGATACATCGTTCGCGTGTTGAACTGGATCGAGGATCCAGCTACCGGACTGAACACCACCGGGCGGGCATTGATGAAATCGTACAAATATTCAACCTTCACCGTGAAGCGTGGAGCGATGGCATATTCAAGCCCGCCGCCGACGGCCCCAACATGGGGAGGCACGCCCGAACGCGTCGCCGTACTCGTTCCGGTGCTAAAGAACCCTGGCGTTGCGACGCTGGAAAAAGTTTCGATCGTTCCATAGGTGAAGCCAGCGGTTAAATAGGGCAGGAAACGGCCCCACGCGTAGCCGAGGCGAATCCGCGCCGTTCCAAAGTCCTCGAATTTGGAGCCGAAGGTCGCGGCCGCCGTGGCGCCAGAGCCAAGTGTTCCATTGACGGTGGTCTGACCTCTGATGCCGGACGCGCTGTTGTCGATTTCAATCCCGGCGACGATGTGGAAGAACGGAAGCTCGTAATTAAATCCGGCCTGGAGGCCGCCGATGGGCCCCGTCGCCGTGATGCCGCTCGTCCCATGAAAGGACTCCCCTTCCGGCACGAGGATGGCGAAGGGAAAGCCGAAATGATCGAGCCCGCCGCCGCCGTGAATGCCGAGATAGAAACCGGTCCAGCTGAACTCCGCGGGCGGCGGCAGTTCAAAAGCCGGCGGTCCTGTTTTGGACGGCAAATCCGCGCCGCGCGCCGCGTCAGCGCCCGCCCAGAAAGCCCCGAGCAATAAAAGCCACGCAACGAAACTCCCGCCATGGCGCCGGCGAGGGGAAGCTTTGTTGGTCAGTTGCAATCCGGTGCAACCCTCCACGCGAGTTTGCTCCGGTTGTCCAGGTCTTGCTGGCCCATAGAGGCTTGGAGTAACGCCTGCGCAAGTTCCAACAAGGTTTCGAACAGCGAAAACGCGACCGCTGTTGCAAATTGGCCACTCTGATTCGGTCCCCCTATTAAGCCGTTCATAAATCAGCGCACTTTTTCTCGACGTGACCGTGCGGCCTCGTGAGCGCGTCGAGGGGGTTGGAAACCGCCGCGACGTTTGTTCTGGGCTTTTGCTGGCGTCAGGGCAAAAAACATCCGCAAGATCGATGGCTGGCAAGACCTTGCCCGAAAGGCTCTTTGATAGATCGTTGACCTCGCCGCATGATGGGGTAACCTCATCCCGTTGGAGATCGCGCCAAACAAATTCCAACTACTTCCGCGGCAGCACTTCAAACGATGAGCAAGACATTAGGAGCTGACTCCTCGAATTAATGAGACCCGGTTTTCCTCCGCTTGAAAGGACGCCGCGCATAAGCTAGTGTTGCTGCGCCGCATCATACATATTGCGTGGGAGCCCTCTTGCGTGGCACGCCAGGCCCGCCGCAACAAAACCTAAGGAAAGCAGCCCATGAGCGCGACGACCGCCTCCTTTAGCATCGGCAATTCCACCGTCCAAATGCCGGTCAAGGCTGGTACGATCGGTCCTTCGGTTGTCGATATCGGCAAGTTCTATGACCAGTCCGGAATGTTCACTTACGATCCCGGGTTCACCTCGACGGCGAGTTGCGAATCGGAGATCACCTATATCGACGGCGACAAGGGTGTGTTGCTCTATCGCGGCTATCCGATCGAGCAGATCGCCGAGCACGGCGATTACCTAGAGACCTGCTATCTCTTGCTCTATGGGCAATTGCCGGCGGCAGTTCAGAAGAAGGACTTCGACCACAGAGTCACGCGGCACACGATGGTGCATGAGCAGATGGCCAGGTTCTTCCAGGGCCTGCGCCGCGACTCCCATCCCATGGCCGTGCTGGTGGCGAGCGTGGGAGCGCTCTCGGCCTTTTATCACGATTCGATCGATATTTCGGATCCGAAGCAGCGCATGGTGGCGTCGTTTCGTCTGATCGGCAAAATGCCGACCCTTGCCGCGATGGCGTATAAATATTCGCTCGGCCAGCCTTTCATTTATCCGATGAACGCGCTCGATTACGCCTCGAATTTCTTGCGCATGTGCTTCGCCGTGCCGTGCGAAGAGTATAAGATCAATCCGGTTTTCGCCCGTGCCCTCGACCGGATCTTCATTCTCCATGCCGATCATGAACAGAATGCGTCGACCTCGACGGTGCGGCTTGCTGGCTCGTCCGGAGCAAATCCGTTCGCCTGCATCGCCGCGGGCGTAGCTTGCTTGTGGGGGCCGGCGCATGGCGGCGCAAATGAAGCCGCGCTCAAAATGTTGATGGAAATCGGCACGGTCGAGAATATCCCGAAGTTCATCGCCCGTGCCAAGGACAAGAACGATCCATTCCGGCTCATGGGGTTTGGCCACCGCGTCTATAAAAACTACGACCCGCGCGCCAAGATCATGCAGAAGACATGTCACGATGTCCTGAACGAACTCGGCATCAAGGATAGCCCGTTGCTCGATGTCGCGGTGGAACTCGAGAAAATCGCCCTGAGCGACGAATATTTCATCGAGAAGAAGCTCTATCCGAATATCGATTTCTACTCCGGGATCACGCTGAAGGCGATGGGCTTCCCGGTGTCGATGTTCTGTGCGCTTTTCGCGGTGGCGCGCACCGCCGGATGGATCGCGCAATGGAAGGAAATGATCGAGGATCCAAGTCAGAAGATTGGCCGTCCACGCCAGCTCTATATCGGTTCGCCGAGGCGCGACTACGTCGCGATCGACAAGCGCTCCTAACGAAGCCCGCCTAGAGCGTTATTCCAAAAATGCCCATATCGGAAAATCGCATCCTTACGCCGATTTGGGAACCCTCTAATGTGAGCGGAACACTAGATTTGTGCAGTCGGCCGCTTCACGATGATTCCGAATAGCCCTTTTTTGTTGAAGCGCCTTAGATCCGGGTGGAGCGGCTCGGCCTCGCAAATCAGGGACGGATGACCGGAAAAGGTCTGAGTAAAGGACCGGAAGCCCCAATTAGCATCGACGTCATCAACGACGAGTGGGCCGTTTGGTCTTAAGGCTGCCCAGGCTCGATCCAGCTCGAAACGAACGTTGCGCTCACTGTGGAGGCTGTCGTGAATGAAAAGATCAATCTGGCCAAGGCGAGAAAGCAACTCGGCAAGGCGACGCCTGCTCGAACCCCTGACGTATGACCATCGATCTGAATAGCGGTCGCCGACTGCTGCGCCGACCTGCTTGCGCCAAACCCTCTCTAGTGGCGGAAGGTCAATACTCCAGAGATGACCGTCTCCGCTCCTCTTAAGCGCCTCCAGAATAAAGCGCGAGGTGACACCGTGAGCGACCCCGGTTTCGACAACCTTTTTCGGCCTCAGGTGTCGAGTTAGACACCATATGGCCCGCACCAATCCAGGATCGCCATCATTCCAGTACTGAAAGCTCTCGGGACCCGGCCGAATCCCTTTTGCCTCCAGTTCGTTTATTACCTCGGGCCATAAGTCCCAGAACTCCGAAGTCGCGTCGCACGGCCATGGAACGCCAAGAGCTTCATGAAGCCGCTGTTCCCAATTATCATCGGACTCGTATCGGCATTGAGGCCCGCGCTGCTCGCGCTGAGCTACATAGGCATCGTGGATTGTCGTCCAGATTTCAAGTGGATCGGCTGCTAAATCAGCCACAGCAATTACGGGATGCTTTAGCAAATAGCGTAAAGGTATCCCCAGCATCACTCATGCTCCCCTCGTGCGACGGGCATCAGAAGGACAAATGAACGTTTACACCATTTTATGTTCGACCCGCCCGATCCTTATCCTGCTTCCGACGCGATCATTGCGCCAAAAAGCCCGCGCGAAATTTTCCGCGCGGGCTTGAAGGGCTGCCGACAGCACGGTCGGCCTCGCTTTAAGATTTATTCCAATTCGTCCGTCGTGCCCTTGGCCCCCTTGTTGGGTACATCCTCGCGCGCCTTTAGCGCGGCGCCGAGAATGTCGCCAAGCGAAGCACCGGAATCGGCCGAGCCGTATTGGGCGATCGCTTCCTTCTCCTCGGCGACTTCAAGCGCCTTGATCGAGACGGAAACCTTGCGGGCGCGGCGGTCGAACACGGTAACCCGTGCATCGACCTTCTCCCCGACGGCGAAGCGCTCCGTCCTTTGCGCGGCCCGGTCCCTCGCGAGTTCGGTGCGTTTGATGAAGGCGGTGAAATCGGTCCCGGCGATCTTCACGTCGAGCCCGCCATCCTTCACCGCGAGCACCTCGCAAGTGACGACCGAGCCCTTTTTGATGCCGGCCGCGGCCTCGTCGCCTGGCTTGGCGCCGGCCTCGCCTTTCGGCTTCGCCGCGAAGGGATCGGGGCCGAGCTGCTTGATGCCGAGCGAGATGCGCTCTTTTTCGATATCGACATCTAGTACCTTGGCCTTGACGGTATCGCCTTTCTTGAATTCCTCGATGATTTGTTCGCCGGGCTTACTCCAATCGAGATCGGAGAGATGGACCATGCCGTCAACATCCGCGTCGAGGCCGATGAACAGACCGAATTCGGTCTTGTTTTTGACCTCGCCCTCGACCTCCGAGCCGGGCGGATACTTCGCGGCGAAGGCTTCCCACGGATTGGCGAGCGTCTGTTTGAGGCCAAGCGAGATGCGGCGCTTGACCGGATCGACTTCGAGAACCTGAACCTCGACCTCCTGGCTCGTCGCGACGATCTTGCCCGGATGCACGTTCTTCTTGGTCCAGGACATTTCCGACACATGGATCAGGCCTTCGATCCCCGGTTCGAGCTCGACGAAGGCACCGTAGTCGGTGATGTTCGTCACCTGGCCCTGGAACCGCGCGCCGGCCGGATATTTCGCCTCGATTCCTTGCCAGGGGTCCTCGAGCAATTGCTTCATGCCAAGCGAGATGCGATGGGTTTCGTGATTGACCTTGATGATTTTTACCCGCACCGTCTGGCCGATCGCCAAAACCTCGGTCGGATGATTGACTCTCCGCCAGGCGACATCGGTTACGTGCAGAAGCCCGTCGATGCCGCCGAGATCGACGAAGGCGCCGTAATCGGTGATGTTCTTCACCACGCCGTCAATTACCTGTCCTTCTGCGAGATTGGCGACAATCTCATTGCGTTGCTCGGCGCGAGATTCCTCGAGCACGGTGCGGCGGGAGACGACGATATTGCCCCGGCGGCGGTCCATTTTTAGAATTTGGAAGGGCTGCGGCGTCTGCATCAAAGGCGTTACGTCGCGGATCGGGCGGATATCGACTTGGCTGCGCGGCAAGAACGCTACGGCACCGTCGAGATCGACGGTGAAGCCGCCCTTGACTTGGTTGAAGATGACGCCTTCGACCTTTTCTTGTTTCTCGAAGGCCTTTTCAAGCTTGACCCAGCTTTCCTCGCGCCGCGCCTTGTCGCGCGAAATGACCGCCTCGCCGAGCGCGTTCTCGATCCGCTCAAGATATACCTCGACCTCGTCGCCGACCGCGAGCTTGCCTTCGCGCCCGGGCCCTTGAAACTCCTTGAGCGGAACGCGGCCTTCGGTCTTCAGTCCGAGATCGATGACGGCGACTTCTTTCTCGAGCGCGACGACGCGCCCCTTGACGACGGAGCCCTCGAAGGCCTCATTCCGGCCGTAACTCTCGTCGAGCAGCGCCGCGAAATCCTCGCGCGACGGCGCGTACGTGTTTGTGGATACCATTCGTTCTCCTGATTGCCCGACGCGGACGGCGCCGGGGATTTGGGTTGCGCTTCTTTTCCGCCCGCGTTCGCCGCCATTGCGGCAAACCACCATCAGTTCGGCGGGCCGGCGCGGGACGGCGGAAAAGAAGCAGGGTTCAAGGCTGCTATGTAGCAACCGGGAGGGTTGGCGGCAAGGGGCGTGGAACCAAGGTGCCGAAGCTATCGTATGGCGCCGCCGTTCCGGTCGCTTCGGGTGTCACGCTGCGTCAAAGCGGCATTAATGTGATGTCGGGGGCGCCTCGGACCAGCGCACGCAGTTATCGACCGCGCGTTGGCCTTGTGTGCCAAATTCACGTTGGCAACTCTCCTTAATGCGCTCGGGAACGCGCTCGGGATCATCCGGTCCGCAGGCGCTCAAAAGGACAAGTGACACTATAAAAGACAATATTCTCATCTGGCTACGACGAGGCCGATCAGCGTGACTTGTCAAGCGCATAATTACAGTACCACTCAATTGGACCCGTTACCCCGGTCGGCTGGCGGCTTGCGGTTTTGCACCGCAGCGTCAATACTGGCCAGGCGATCCCGGCACCCGGATCAGTTTCCGTGACCATTTCCGCCGTCATCCATCATATCACCCACTACAAATACGACCGGCCAGTCGTGCTTGAGCCGCAGACCATCCGGCTGCGCCCGGCGCCGCACTGCCGCACCAAAATCCCCGCCTATTCGCTGAGGGTGACGCCGGCGGAGCATTTCGTGAACTGGCAGCAGGACCCGCATGGCAATTGGCAGGCGCGGTTCGTCTTTCCGGAAAAAGCGACGGAGTTCAAGATCGAAGTCGATCTGACCGCCGAACTTGCGGTCATCAACCCTTTCGACTTTTTCATCGAACCCTATGCCGAGCAATTTCCCTTCGCGTATGAGCCCGAATTGAAGCCGCAGCTCGCGCCCTATCTCGATTACGAACCATTGGGGCCACGCCTGGCGGCCTATATCGCGGGGTTGCCCAAGGGTCCGATCCCCGCCGTGGATTTTCTCGTCGATCTCAATACCTCGCTGCAGAAGTCGATCCGCTATGTGATCCGGATGCAGCCAGGCGTCCAGGCGCCGGAGGAAACCCTGGAGCTTGGCTCCGGCTCCTGCCGCGATTCGGCCTGGGTGCTCGTCCAGATCCTGCGCCATCTCGGCTTAGCTGCGCGCTTCGTCTCCGGCTATCTCATTCAATTGCGCGCCGATATTGAGCCGGTGGACGGGCCGAAGGGCACCCAAAAGGATTTTACCGATCTGCATGCTTGGACCGAGGTTTATCTGCCCGGCGCCGGCTGGGTCGGGATGGACGCGACCTCGGGATTGCTCTGCGGCGAGGGGCATTTGCCGGTCGCCGCGACGCCGCATTATCGCGCCGCCGCGCCGATTTCCGGGCTGGTCGAGCCAGCCAATGTCGATTTTCATTTCGATATGCAAGTTACGCGCATAGGAGAGGCGCCCCGGATCACGCTGCCTTTTTCGGAGTCCGCCTGGGCGAAGCTCGACGCGCTTGGCGAACAAATCGATGCCGATCTCGTCCGCGGCGACGTCCGCCTGACGATGGGCGGCGAGCCGACTTTCGTCTCCATCGATGATTTCGAATCGGAGGAATGGAACACCGCCGCCATAGGACCAACGAAACGCACCTTCGCCGACAAATTCATCCGCCGCTTGCAGGCACGCTTCGCCCCGGGCGGCATGCTGCATCATGGCCAAGGCAAATGGTATCCAGGCGAGAGCCTGCCGCGCTGGGGCTTCGCGCTTTATTGGCGCAAGGACGGCATTCCTATGTGGAACAATTCCGCCTTCGTCGCGGATGTAGCCCTGGCCGCGCCAGCCCGACCTGGGACATCGTCCGGTGTCAGTGTGGCACTCGTTGAGAAACAAACGGCGCAAGCCGCAATTCTCGCCACTGGCATAGCCGAAAGGCTCGGCATTGAAACCGGATGTATCTTGCCCGCCTATGAAGACCCCGCGACTTGGCTCGTGAAGGAAGCCAACCTGCCGGAAAATACCGATCCGCTCGATCCGAAAATCGAGGATCCGGAAGAGCGCAGCCGGATGATCCGGACCTTCGCGCGGGGACTTACAAAACCAGCCGGCTATGTCCTGCCACTTCAGCGCTGGAACGCGCAAGCGGGATCTGCGAATACCGGCGGACGGCGGCCATGGCAAAGCGAAAAATGGGCATTACGGCGCGGCAACCTTTTTCTCGTCCCTGGCGATTCGCCAGTGGGCTACCGGTTACCCTTGCCGTCGCTGCCATGGGTTCCGAAATCGTCCTATCCGTCGATCCTCGAGCAGGACCCGTTGGAAGACCGCAGAGACCTGCCGGACCGCGAGGAGATCATCCAGCGTTTTGAGCGCGCGACGGCGGCGACGGCCGGTGGGCGGCAGGAACGCATCGAGCAAGAGGTGATCGAGGGCGCGGTGCGCACGGCGCTGTCGGTCGAGCCGCGCGACGGTGTGATTTGTGTCTTCATGCCGCCGGTCAAGGCGTTGGAGGATTACCTCGAACTTCTCGCGGCGGTCGAGGCCAGCGCCGAGGCGGCAGGCGTGCCGGTACATATTGAAGGCTATCCGCCGCCCATCGATTCGCGCGTCAACGTCATCAGGGTCACGCCGGATCCCGGGGTCATAGAAGTCAATGTGCATCCAGCCGGAAGCTGGCGGGCGCTCGTCGCAACAACCAATGGCCTTTATGAGGACGCCCGCCAAGTGCGGCTTGGCGCCGACAAATACATGAACGATGGACGCCACACCGGCACCGGCGGCGGCAACCATGTCGTGTTGGGCGGACCCACGCCCGCCGATTCGCCGGTGCTGCGGCGACCGGACTTGCTGAAAAGCCTGATCCTCTATTGGCAGCGCCATCCGTCGCTTTCCTATCTCTTCTCGGGACTTTTCATTGGCCCGACAAGCCAGGCGCCGCGCGTCGACGAGGCCCGGCACGATCAACTTTATGAGCTCGAAATCGCCCTCGCCAAGACGCCCCGCGCCGGCGAACCGGCGCCGCCGTGGCTCGTCGACCGCTTGTTCCGCAACCTGCTCGTCGATGTGACAGGCAACACGCATCGCGCGGAAATCTGCATCGACAAGCTTTATCCGCCTGAAAGTTCCTTGGGGCGGCTTGGATTGGTCGAATTCCGGGCCTTCGAAATGCCGCCCGACGCGCGGATGAGTCTCGCGCAGCAATTGCTGCTACGGGCGCTCGTCGCCTGGTTCTGGCAACAACCGCTGCAAGGCGATCTCGTGCGTTGGGGCACGGCGCTGCACGATCGTTTCATGCTGCCGCATTTCATCTGGAAGGATTTTTTGGACGTCCTCGCCGATCTGAGGCGGGCGGGCTATGCGTTCGATTCCGCCTGGTTCGAGGCGCAGTTTGAATTCCGTTTCCCCGTTTACGGCGCCGTCGCGCATGGCGGCGTCAAGCTCGAAGTGCGGCAGGCGCTCGAGCCCTGGCATGTGATGGGCGAGCAGGGTGCTCCGGGCGGAACCGTGCGCTATGTCGATTCGTCGGTGGAGCGTTTGCAAATCAAGGCAACCGGATTGGTGCAAGGGCGCCACGTTGTCGCCTGCAACGGGCGCCGCGTCCCCTTGACCACGACCGGGACGTCGGGCGAAGCGGTTGCCGGTGTGCGCTTCAAGGCCTGGAAACCCGCCGCCGGCCTGCATCCCACAATTCCAATTCATGCCCCCTTGACCTTCGATATCGTCGATGGCTGGAACGGCCGCGCGCTCGGCGGCTGCGTCTATCATGTCGCGCATCCCGGCGGCCGCCACTACGAGACCTTTCCGGTCAACAGTTTTGAGGCGGAAGCGCG
>DATARJ010000121.1:0-1998 GCA_036264205.1 Methylocella sp. | reverse complement strand
TTGCCGTTGTGATAGCCGTCCAGCATCGGCCCGCCGGACAGCACGATGGCGGGCGTATTGACCGTTGCGGCCGCCATCAGACAAGCTGGTGTCGTCTTGTCGCAGCCGGTCATCAGCACCACGCCGTCGAGCGGATAGCCGTACAGCACTTCGACTAGGCCGAGATAAGCGAGGTTGCGGTCGAGCGCCGCGGTCGGGCGCTTGCCGGTCTCCTGAATTGGATGCACCGGAAATTCCATCGCGAGACCGCCCGCGGTGCGGATGCCTTCGCGCACACGCTCGGCAAGCTGCAGATGATGTCGGTTGCACGGGCTGAGATCGGAGCCGGTCTGCGCGATGCCGATAATCGGTTTGCCCGAGGTGAGCTCCTCGCGGGTGAGGCGGTAATTGAGATAGCGCTCGAGATAGAGCGCGGTCATGCCCGGATTGTCCGGGTTATCGAACCACAATTGCGAGCGCAGACGGCGCGATTGTTGTTGGTGCGGCCTGCCATTTTTCGCCATCAACGCCTCCGCGATCTATTCCCTTGAGCACTCAAATGCCTGCATTGCGATTTTCGCAAGTCCAGGAATTTCCCTTCGGTAGATATAGCGATTTTACGACGGCGCGAGCGTTGCGCGCCGCGGATAAAGGCAGGTGCTGCGGATTTGCGCGCAATCCCTTGTCCCGACTCAGGATTTTTTCCACCTCGCTTTTGTTCTTATTGCATCGCAATATAAACAGGCTCGCCGTGGCCGTAATATTCCCGTTAACTGACTGAATACAGCTAACAATATCGTGACAAGCCGGCGACGATACGAGACTTGTGCAACGCAAAATCCGGCGTACGTAGACGGCCAAGGGTGACCGTAATCGGAGACTGCAAAAATGAAATCCCTCAGCACCAAGCTGATCCTGTCCGCGCTGGGCATTGCCTTGCTCGCCACGCCGGCTTTTGCCGCGAAGCATCATCAGGCCTCGTATCAGGGCCTGCAGAACTCGGCCGCAGGCGCGCCCGCGCCCACCACCGATGTCGGCACCTATCCGAACGGCGCGACCCGCAGCGGCAGCGTCTATTCGCGCGAATCCGGCGCGGACGACAACGTGATCCGCTGAATTCCATCACGCGGGTGATTTGAAACGTGCAGAGCCCCGGACCTTTGTCCGGGGCTCTTGCTTTGCGCCGGCACCGTCGCGTTTGCATTTGACGGCTGATTTTGTTGAACTGCCCGCCGCTGATGAGACGCGCGGGGAAACGCCATGCTGAAGACCATCGCAGCCTTCGATCGGATCGGCGAGGAGAACGCTTTTGCCGTGCTGGCGCGGGCGATGCTGCTCATGTCGCAAGGCCGCGACATCATCAATCTCGGCATCGGCCAGCCCGATTTCCGCACGCCCGATTTCATCGTCGAGGCGGCGATCAAAGCACTGCGTGACGGCCATCACGGCTATACCCCCGCGGTCGGCATTGCGCCGCTGCGCGAAGCGGTGGCCGCTGACCTGCACAAGCGCTTCAAGGTCGGCGTATCGCCCGACGCCGTCATGATCATGCCGGGCGGCAAGCCGACCATGTTCATGTCGATCCTGATGTTCGGCGAGCCCGGCGTGGATATTCTTTATCCCGATCCTGGCTTTCCGATTTATCGCTCGATGATCGAATATACCGGCGCGCGGCCGGTACCGGTGCCGATCCGCGAAGAAAATGAATTTGCTTTCTCCGCCGAAGAAACCTTGAGCCTGATCACGCCGCAGACGCGGCTCCTTATCCTCAACTCGCCGGCCAATCCGACCGGCGGCGTGACACCAAAATCGGAAGTCGACAAGCTGGTCGCCGGGCTCGCGCGCTATCCCGACGTCGCCATCATGTCGGACGAGATCTACGACCACATGGTCTATGACGGCGAAAGAATTCCGAGCGGGCGCCGGACAACCGAATCGAAGGGCTCGACAGCGCCCGCTCAGTCTCGACGATCGCGTCGGCTACGTTCTCCACAACTTGGAGCAGGCCGCTCGGGGCGA
>DATARJ010000114.1:0-13357 GCA_036264205.1 Methylocella sp. | reverse complement strand
ATCCGGGGTAATGGCTACGGAACTTGGCCTAACCGCCACCGGGACCGTGGCCACCACCGTGTTGGTGGCCGTTTCGATCACCGAGACAGTGCTCGGGTTGAATTGATCGCCCTGATTTGTCACATAGGCGCGGTTCCCATCCGGGGTGACGGCTACCCCAACGGGTTGACTCCCCACCGGGACCGTTGCTACCATCGTGTTTGTGGCCGTGTCGATCACCGAGACAGTGTTGTCATTGCCATTCGCCACATAGGCGAAGGGCGCCGCCTCCGCCGGCGAGGCCAGCGCGCCTAGCCCCATCGCCAGCACGGCCCAAACGGCTATCATCCCCGCCGATGTGTAGCCACGCATTGTATCTCTCCCACCATGAGGCCGCGCCGTCAGCCGAGGCGTTCCATTATAAACAAAGGGCTCCTGGGCGCCATTCAAGTTGGGGGCGGCGTATGGGACTGGGAAACCCCTCCGCATCATAGGACGAATGCTACGCCTTTGCCGCTGGCCCGGCAATGGTATAATGCGACGCCCGACCGGGCTCATGGCCTGATTATTATCGCTGACCATGCGGGTTTAACGGGGGCCGCGCCGTGAGCCTTTCCCTTCCCCTCTCATTCGCGCAGTCCCGCTCCTGGTGGCGGGCGTTCTGGCGCAAGGTGGCCGGGATCCTGCCCAAGGGTCTTTATGCGCGGGCGCTTCTCATCGTCATCGTGCCGATGGTGATCTTGCAATGCGTGCTCACCTTCGTCTTCATGGAGCGGCATTGGCAGCTCGTCACGAAGCGCCTTTCCACCGCTTTGACCCAGGATATCGCGGCGATCGTAGAGCTGCATAAATCCTACCCGGGCCGGATGAACGACGAGGTCCTCGCGCGAATCGCCCGGCAAGGGTTGAAAATCGACATGGAATTCCTGCCGAACGGCGAACTGCCGCCGGCGCTGCCGAAACCTTTCTTCTCGATCCTCGATGCCGCCTTGTCGAAGGAGATCCGGCGTCAGATCGGCAAACCCTTCTGGCTCGATACGGTCGGGCGCTCGGATTTCATCGAGATCAGGGTCAAGCTCGATGACTCGATCCTGCGCGTCGTCGCACTGCGCGGCGCCGCCTATGCGTCCAACTCCCAGATCTTTCTTTTCTGGATGGTCGGGACCTCTTTCGTCTTGATCGTCGTGGCGATTGGCTTTCTGCGCAATCAGATCAAGCCGATCCTTTTGCTTGCCGGCGCGGCGGAAGCGTTCGGCAAGGGCCGCGATCTTGAATTTTATCCGCGCGGCGCGCGGGAGGTGCGCCAGGCGGGCTATGCTTTCATTGAGATGAAGCAGCGGATCGAGCGCGCCTTCGAGCAGCGCACCGCCATGCTGAATGGAGTGAGCCACGATCTGCGCACCATCCTGACAAGGTTCAAGCTGTCGCTCGCGTTGATGGGCGAGACCGAAGAGACGCGGGACTTGCAAAAAGACGTCGAGGAAATGCAGCGGATGCTGGAAACTTATCTTGCTTTCGCGCGGGGCGATGCCGGGGAGAGCGCGGCGAAGATCGACATGGCGGAGTTTTTGGAGGATTTGCGCCTCGACGCCGAGCGGGCGGGGTGCGATGCCAAAGTCTCGTTTTCGGGGGAGCCGCTGGTCACCGTGCGGCCCGATGCGTTCAAGCGCTGCCTCGCCAATCTCATTGGCAATGCGCAAAGCCATGCGAACCGGATTTCCATCGAGGCGGTCAGGGATCGGCGTTTTTTGACGATTCACGTCGACGACGACGGTCCCGGCATTCCGCCCGGCCGGCGCGATGACGTGTTCCGGCCGTTTTTCCGCCTCGATGACGCGCGCAACCAGGACGAAGGCGGCACGGGGCTGGGTCTTGCGATCGCTCTCGACATCGCCCGCTCGCACGGCGGCGACATCAGCCTCGGCGACAGCAAGGCGGGGGGCTTGCGGGCAACGGTGCGGGTGCCGGTGTGAGCTTCGAAACAATGCCGAACCGCGCGGCGGGCGCGTCACTAGCGGTTATCGGTCGCGTCTTCGTCTTTGTCTTTGACTGGCCGGAAGGCGTGAGCGAAAACATAGTCAGCCACCCGATTGCCTTGTATGATGCCCTGATCGGCGTCGAACTGCCAATGTATGCCCATATAAATCCGGCTTTGTGCGTTTTCGGTTTCCGCCTCACTAAACGATTTGTATGAGTGCGGATCGAGCTGCCGGGGAATCGTGGGGTTATCATCATCTTTATTCTTGCCGTTCCATTCGTCTGAAATAAAAGTAAATGGTGTTGCGTCCGGCCAGAATTTGCGCAGGATTTCAAATAGGGCGCCGCCAAATGTTGCATGGCCCGATGTATAGGATGGGAATGGCGGCGTGAAGTCCGGACCCGAAGCGTTGGTGTCCTGAGCGCCAAGCGGGTAAAACGTTGGATCGGCGTGTAAGGGCGAGACCGCGTTGCGAATTCCCGTCACCGGCCGCCAGTACTGGTAGTGATATTTCGACTCCCACGAGGCGATGCCTGCATCCGCCATGGCGGTATTTACCAGCGCAAACAAACGAGCTATTTCCGGAACTCCGAGCATTTTTTGCTGGAGGGCGATTGTTCTCGCAATCTGATTGTACAACCGCGGCGGAGCACATAACTTCGGCGTGCCGTCGTACGACCAGTACTTAGCTATAAGTGTCTGCTTTGGGCTTCGGCTCGTACTCGTGCCATGCTCGGGGTCTCCGCCTAGGAGGAGCACTTCCTTGAAGGCCAGCTTATAGGCGTCGCTTGTCAGGGAAGGCGGAACCGGGGCGCGAAACTGGTCCGCGGACGTCATCACGAACGGCGTAACCTTCGGCCAGTTCCCGCCGAGCGCGACCATTATGTTGCTGATCGGATCGATTTGCCAAAGGCCGGGCGTGGTATTAGCGGGGAAGCATGTGTCATCACCTGGGGAGCATGTGGCCATGACGCGCGGTTCAGGCAGCTGAGAGCCATCGTTCTTCCGCAAATCGAGAATAGCGTCAGCAGCTCGCTTTCCAAGCTTGGCGCCCTTATCGATGGCGGCCTGGGTGCCGGGGATGCTTGCAATGTCCACGTCAAAAATCGCGTCGAGGCGGTCCTTTTGACCTGGATATAGAGCGACCAGGGTATCATGCGCCGCCTGGGCGATGGCCCGGTCCACCGATACGTTACCCGATACCGGTGGAATGCCGGAATAGCTCACGAATTTTTTTGAAATGGGATTTTCGGCATCGAACATGGCGATATGAATGATTGCGAGCGCATAGGCCGCCCGAACTGGACCAAACTGCTCGCCGAAACAACTTGGATTTGCTTTATCCGGCGTATGGTCGATCGCCGTCGTGTCGAGGGCGATCTCATTCCACATCAAATAGCGATCAAGAGCGCTGACAGGGGTGCGCGGCGGCTTGTTGAACGAGCAATCGACGATTACGTTTTCCGCCGGAACGGCAAGCAAACGTCGCATTTCTGCAGCGTTCTCGCCCGTAAGAGACGATTCCGCGCTGGCTGCCGAGCCTGCCAGGGCGAATATGGCCGCCACGGCCCAGCCGATGAGCCAATTGAAATTTTTCTTGTCGCACGTGTGGCTAGTCTCCCTCATATAGACGGCCTCTCCCTGACCAACAGATTGTTTAATTGCGCCCTAGGTCATAACAATAACGCGCCAGCGGCGGCGCCCCTTTTCAAGGCAGAGAGCCTAACGCGTGCCTTCAGCCAGGGCATCCCTCAATAAGGGGATAAGGGGCTTGAGTGGTTTTTATATGTTCGGAGATTCCGGCGCCGCACGGCGAGCCGGGCAAGGCGGTCTAGACCATGGCGATTTTGGATCGATTCAATCCAAAATCAGCGCGATCTACGTACGAGCGCGGAAAAGCTTTCGATCAAAGCCATGGCTGCAGCCGGCGCTTTCGGCTTAAAGCCGTTGATGAAGTAGATAAAAACGTCTCGTGACTTTGGCGGTTTCTTCTCGGGAGCGGTGAGCGGTTCGATGTCATTTGGGACGCTCCCCCGCGACCAGGCGAATGCCCGCTTGGCCCATACGTCGAGAGCATCCACCGGATAACCGTTCTCCTCATCGTCCGACGAGCGCTGCAGGCGGGCGTAAACGAATGAGGACGTGACGTCGGGTATGTGCGGAAACCCGTCCTTGTCTGTGAGGACTATGCCAATTCCGTAGGCGCGCAGAAGGTCGACAAACTCACCGGTGCGAAAACTGTCGTGCCGAACCTCGACGGCGTGCCGGACGCGGCGGCCTTCGATGCTCTTCGGCAGCAGCTTGAGGAACGTTTCAAAATCGGCGGGATTATGCTGTTTCGTCGGCAGGAACTGCCAATTCACCGGGCCAAGCTTTTCTTTGAGATGCAGGACACCGCTCGCGAAAAAGCGCTCGATCGAGCCCCCTGCCTCGGCGAGGATGCGCCGGTTCGTGGTGAACCTCGGGCCCTTGAGCGCGAACACGAAGCCCTCGGGCGTCTCTTCGCGCCATCGCGCGAAGCTTTCCGCCTTCTGCGTGCCGTAATAAGTTCCGTTGATCTCGATTGAGGTCAGCCGCCGGCTCGCATATTCGAGCTCCCGCTTTTGCGCGAGACCTTTCGGATAAAAAGTTCCGCGCCAAGGCTCGTAGGTCCAGCCGCCTATGCCAACCCGGATCTTTCCTTTCATTGGCTGGCGCTCCACTGTCCCTGCGCTCTGTTGCGAGTCGCGCTTGTGGCTTTGTATGAAGCAGCCACGCGAATTGCATAATGTCATTCAAATGCAAGCTCAACTCAAGTCGCGCAGATGGCGTTAGACGAAGACGCGGGAGTCGAAACGGGTGTCCGCCTGGACGAGCGGCACCGGTCTCGACCTTGCGATTTGAGCTCATTTCCTCTTGCAATGGATTCTTCAACCATCTATATACCATCTACATGGATGGTAATAGGAGCCCTGTTTTGGCTGGAAATGTGCATCGGCTGCGGGATTGGCCCGGCGAGACCGAAAAAATCACGATCAACATCGGACATGTCGATCTTGGCCATATCGATTTGCTGGTTAAGGAAGGTTTCTACTCAAATCGTACCGACTTGATCAGGACGGCAATCCGCAACCAGCTCGCCGCCCACGCGGATGCCGTAAAAAAATCAATCGTGCGGCAAGGCCTCGAGCTTGGATCGCGGTTCTACAGCCGCGCGGACTTGGAGGCGGTCAGGGCGGCCGGCGGGAAACTCAGCATTCAGGTCGTCGGGCTTGCGACGATCGCCGGCGATGTCACGCCCGAACTCGCGCTGGCGGCAATCGAGTCAATCACTGTCCTTGGCGCGCTTCAGGCCAGCAAACCAGTCAAGGCGGCGCTCGAAGGCCGGATCCGGTGAGGGCCAAGGTACAACCCATGAAAACCATTTTTGACACGGCCATGCGCAACGCCGCGAAACTGACGCGACGCCAACATGTGATTGAGGCGACGCGGGTGATTCAGCGGGCGTTATCGGGACGAAATCCTGCCGCCCCGATGGAACAACCACCGGCGCGCAATCTTCGGCTGATCGAGCCGAAGGCCGCCGCGCGTCCGGCGGAAAGCGAGCAGCCCATCGCCGGAAATGCGAGTGCTGGCTGGCGGGAGTTACCGCCAACACGAGGGCTTAGCCGCCCGGCACGGCCATTGGGGGAAGTGCTGACGCTGTTGCGCCGGGCCAATCGTCCGGGCCTCGCCCCGAGCGCGAAGCCGCTAAAGAAAGCTCCGGTCGCGCCGCTGCCGGAGGGAGCAGCTTTTTTGACCAAAACCTTTAGCTGCGCGGCAGGCTCCCGGGACTATAAGGTCTACATCCCGCGCCATGCACACGGCCGCAAGCGTCCTTTGATTGTGATGCTCCACGGCTGCACCCAAGATCCCGACGACTTCGCGTTGGGCACGGGTATGAATCTCCTGGCGGAAGAACAGGGCTTCATCGCCGCCTATCCAAGACAGCCGGCGACAGCCAATCACTCCGGATGCTGGAACTGGTTCGATCTCAAGGACCAGATGCGCGGCGAGGGAGAGCCCTGCATCATTGCCGGAATTACCCGCGCCATCATGGCGGAGTTCGATATCGATGCCAAGCGGGTCTATGTGGCTGGCCTCTCGGCCGGCGGCGCCATGGCCTTGATCATGAGTGCCACCTATCCCGAACTTTATGCCGCGACGGGGGTTCACTCGGGCCTCGCCTTCGGGTTGGCCACCGACCTGCCCTCGGCATTCGCCGCCATGCGTGGCGACACAAGCCCGGAGGTAATGGCGCAAACGAAGACTCGTCCAAGGGGCGCGCGCGTTCGTACCATTGTCTTCCATGGCGGGTCCGATCGGACAGTGCATCCGTCGAACGCCGGATTAATTGTCGCGGACGCTCGCGCGGGCTTCCCCGGCGCGGCGCAGGAGACACAACACGGCCGCTCGGCTGGAGGCCGCGCTTATACGCGCACCTCGATCAGGGACGCGCGGGGCAATGTGCATGTGGAGCATTGGGCCATTGACGGATTGGGGCACGGTTGGTCGGGAGGCAGGCCAGAAGGCTCTTATACCGATCCGGACGGACCCGATGCGTCACGCGAAATGTTGCGGTTTTTTCTGAGTGCCCCTTCGCCGTCATCGGCGAGACATTAGGCGATGAACCGCGTGTCGGTGGTTCTCCGGGGACCTCTCAAGTCGCCCGCAAAGGAACTTTCGGCCGATCCACAGCGTTGCTTTTCGCGGGCAGCGTTGGTTGACGCCTCCGCACTGGAACCCGGAGAACCCGCGCGCAGACGCCCTTAGGCGCCTCGGAAATGGAGATCGAAAGTGAAACTGTGTTTTATGGCGATGGTACTCTTCGTTGCGGCGCCGGCTTTTGCGCGGGCGGATCAGCTGAGTTGCGTCAGCACGACGTTTAATTTTCTCTCGCCCAACGACAAGGTGTGTGTCGCGGATTTTGACGATCCAAGGGTCCCGGGCGTTACCTGCCACATCTCGCAGGCCCGAAAAGGCGGATGGGGCCAGCCGCTTGGTCTCAATGAAGACCCGTCGAATTTCTCGGTTGCTTGCCGTCAAACCGGCCCCATCAACGTCGATATTGCGAAGTTGCCGGACGATGAGGAAGTCTTCACCGAGAAGACGAGTATCATTTTTAAGGCCACCCGCATTTACAGGGTGCTCGACAAGAAGCACAACACGCTGGTTTACCTCGCCGTGAGCTCGCGGATCGTCAGCGGTTCGCCAGCTAACTCCATCAGCTCCGTGCCGATCATGCCATGGGGATCGCAATCATCGCGGGACAGCGATAAATAACGCAAGCCGCACCAAGTCGTCCGAGTCCGCTCAACTCAAGTCCCGCAAATGGCGGAATACAATCACCCGCGACACGAAGCCGGTGACGATCGCGATGCCCGCCGCGATGAGCGCGATGGCGGCATAGATACCCATGTTCGTCCTCTACTGACCCCCAATTGGCCGAGGTAGCAGTCTATCGATAAGGGCGAGATAATGCCGCTCGACCGCCGGGAGGAGTTTTCGCAATTTCTGAGCGGGCTTTTCGATAAAGTGCCAAGAAAAGGCCGCAAAAAAAACGGACAAGGGGACGCACACCAATGCGTTGACCCACCAAAACCGGGGCGCCGCCAAGTGGACAAAGAGCTGCTGAACTGCGAAACCGTAGAGGTATATGCCGTAGGAATAGTCCGCGCCCTTAACGAAGGAGAACCGCTTGAAATTGGTCAGCCCGAGGTAAACTGTCACATAAGTAATGGTCAGAATTCCAGGATATTCCCCGAACGGAACAAAACAAAGTAACGCGATCGATGCAATGAGTGCCCCGGCAAACATTCTAGAAGACCAGACGATCTTATCTCTAAACAGATACAAAGATACGCCCGTGAGGAAACACACGACGAGAAGAGTGGCATTGAAATCGTCAATAAGGGGTGGAACGTGCCAATGATACTTGTGCGAGCGCCTGATAAGGTGCATAAGTGCCAAACCTAACGCCGCAAGGGGGATCAAGATCTTGCGTTGAACGCCCCCAAAGAGCACTAATGCAGTCAAAGCCACATAGCAGAAAAGCTCGACAGGAACGGTCCAAAGTTGCACATTTACCATCTCCGGCCATGGATTGTATTCGAAAACGCCGGGCAGAGAATAATGGATATGCCCAGTTACATTGAGGAGATATTTCCAAAACAGCGGGTCTCGGAAATAGGCGGGCAATGGAAGCGTTGTGACGGCCGTTCCGATCAGCAACGCCGATAGGACAACCTCAACGGCGAGTGCCGGATAGATCCGGATCACGCGCAAGCCGATAAAGGTCAGGATGGTCTTGGAGCGCTCCAAGCTGCCCGCTACCAAATAGCCGCTAAGCGCAAAAAACATCGGTAGGGTCGCGCTAAATAAGGCGTGTAGTGGCGTCTGCGGCCAAAGGTCATCCCTCGGTTTAACAGGAAGGCCATAGGTCGTGGCCGTGGTGTGCCACATCACGACCGAGATCGCCAACCCCAAGCGCAGATAATCAAAGCCCGATGGCCGCCCCTTGGTGGCTATGAGACGCTCGGCCAGGTTCACCCGCGCTCGATCATTAGCAGGCTTCATAGTTTCGCTGCGAAAATGGTATGGACCCACGCGAGGACTGAGTAACACAACAGTTCCGTTCGGCCAACTCATGCGAATTGGCCATCAATTTCCCGACCGTTCGCTCAACTCAAGTCCCGCAAATGGCGGAATACAATCACCCGCGACACGAAGCCGGTGACGATCGCGATGCCCGCCGCGATGAGCGCGATGGCGGCATAGATATTCCCCCCGAGCGAAAAATCGCCGAACATGGCTTCCAATTGATCGCCGCCGGGGGTCGCCCGCAGCCAGGCTGCCACGGTTGCCGACGCGAAGAAGGCGATGATCGCGAGTCCGCCGCCGATCGCGCCTCCACGCAGGCCCAGCTGAAAGAAATGTCTCTGGAACTGGCGCGAAATATAGCTGTCGGCGGCGCCGACGAAATGCAAAACTTCGATGATCTCACGATTCCCCGCCATCGCGCCTTGGGTCGCGAAAGCCACCGCCAAAATCATTGCGGCGAGCACAAGGGCGAAGATCACCGCGGCGGCGAAGACAACGCTCTTCGCCATGATCGCGAGACGTTCTAGCCAGAGGCGATGGTCGTCGATCGTGGTGCCCGGAATGGCACCGGAGAGCCTTTTGCGCAGAACGGCGATATCCAAGCGTTCCTGTTTGTCGAGCGCGACGACGATAAGGCGCGGCACCGGCAACTCGGACAGATCGAGACCGGAACCGAGCCAAGGCTGCAAAAGCTCCTCGGATTGCGCCTTGGTATAGGCGCGGACCGAGGCAACCCCCGGCATCGCTCGGGCAAGTTCGGCGGCTTTTGCTGAATCGGCGTCGAGGTCGCGGCCAGCCGTGGGGCGGATTTGAATCGTCATTTCGCTGGCGACGTCACCCTGCCAGCCGCGCGATGCATCGCTTATCAGAATTGCCGCGCCGGCGGTCAGCGAGGCAAGAAAGGTCATGATGGCGACCACGGTTACCAGCGCGCGCCCTGCGATGGAGGCTTCAGGGACAAGCGCCATCTCGCCCTTCATGCCGCGTTTGAGGCCAAGCCTTATGGTGCCACGCGAATTCACCTGTCGCCCGTTTCCCGCCGCCGCTTGGAGCATGTCCAGGAATACGCGCCCAGCTCTTTTGATTCTGACATGCTCCCAACTCTTTGATTTGAGCGAGTCGTTATCGATCAAGTGATTCCATTTGATCGGGACGCGCTCCGCGCGCGCCCGTCCGAAAAAATGCTCAAGCCCAGCCTCAATCGTAAATATGGAGGCGGCCATCGCCCAGAACCAGCCGGCGGGCGCCGTCGAACTGGTCCATCAAGCCGAGATCGTGCGTCGCGATCACCACGGACGTCCCGGTTTTGTGGAGTTCGGTGAAGAGCCGCAGCAACCTGCGCGCGAGACTTGGATCGACATTGCCGGTCGGCTCGTCGGCGAGCAGGAGTTCCGGCCGCACGATGAGCGCGCGGGCAATGGCAGCGCGCTGCTTTTCGCCGCCGGAGAGCACCGGCGGCAGAATGTGCATTCTCTCGCCAAGACCGACCCAATGCAGAAGTTCCGTCACTTCGGCGCGATAGCTCGCTTCCTCCTTGCCGCGCACGCGGAGCGGAAGAGCGACGTTTTCATAGGTGGTCAAATGGTCGAGCAGCCGGAAATCCTGAAATACCACGCCGATCCGCCGTCTGAGGCCGGTGATCGCGGTTTTGTCGAGAGTTAAGGCGTCGCTTCCGAAAAGACCGATCGCGCCGCGCGTCGGCCGCAAGGACAAAAGAATGAGCCGCAAAAGCGTCGTCTTGCCGGCGCCGGACGGACCGGTCAGGAATTGAAACGACCGCGGCTCGATGGCGAAGCTAATATCCTTCAGGATTTCCGCTCCCATCCCGTAGCGCAAGCCGACATTTTCAAAACGGACCAAGCAAGACCTCGTTCGCGGCGCCCCCGTGTTTCGTTTTTTGAGTGCCTACACTTTCAAGACAAATAGAGCGAAATTTCGAGCAAGCGAGCGCATCGCGCGCCACGCTTCAAAAACCATGGGGGAGGGTAAGGAGGCCGATCAAGGTCTGTCGCTGACGACCCTGTCCGGCCTTGTTCTTACCGAAAAAGCCGAGCAACTTTTTAATGACATGGTCTAGGCGTGCCGCTACCTTCGGTTGCGTCAAGCGGCAGTCGGCGCGGAAGTTACAGTAGCCGTCGTCCATGGATAGCATCCCTCTCAAGGAATAGGAGAATTTATGATGAGGAGACTTGCGCTTGCCTTCTCAGCGATCTTCTGCATCGGGCCAGCCGCCCTAGGGCAGACTGTTGACTGTACCCAATTCCGCCATAACGAAGATGGCTCTTGGTCACCTATCAGTATGCTCACAGTCACCAGCAGCGCATATGGTGGTCAGATATATGTCGGGCCAAGAGTGTTCGCCAGCAAAGATTTGGCCACCAAGCTAAATCAGCAATGCCTCAGCAACGGGAAGAGAACTGGCCCACGGTAAAGCCAGCTTCGCCACTGGAGAATGGGAGGCCGGTACGAATGGCAAAACCCTACCCGCGGGATTTACCGCAAAGCATGGTGCGGGCGGGTCGGTCTGGGCGGCGGCGCTCGCCATGGGCAGCGACTGGCGACCTTTAGCATTGGCATTATGTTCGAGGTGTCGATACAGGCTCGGCTCGGGACCTGTTTCCATGCATGGCCTGGGTGGGCGAGGTCGAATCGGCGGGCGATCAAACCGCCTCCGGCTTACTCGCGGAACTGCGAGGAACTGTCAGGCGCCGCCACGCCTGAGGGTCCGGCAACGATCGAGAAAAGTACCGTGATCGGATTGCGCGGCTGCTCTGGCGCGAGTGGCGGCGCGGGTTCCGGGGTCAGCGCCGGCGAAGACGCGGTCCGCAGTAGGCCCTGCATTTTCTTGTGCTTGGCCACCGCATAATAGCCGCTGCGGAAGAGCGCCGCGGCGCGGTCCTCATTGCGGTCGGCGAGCCGATAGGCATTGGCGAGATAAGGGACGGCGTACGTCAGGTTGGTTTGGGGGTCGAGAAGCCCCCGCGCGTCTCCTCTATACCCCATCCCACGCGCCGTCGCGTATTTGATCTGCATCAGGCCGAAACAACGGTTGTGGACGAGGCGCGGATGATAGCGGCTTTCGCGCCTCACGATGCGATGGACGAAAGCCTCCGGGACGCCATGAATCCCGGCCTCGCGAGCGATCATCTGATCGTAAGTGGTTGGCTGTTGCGCTGGAGCGGCGAAACAGATCGAACACGTTAGCACCACGGCGGCGGCGAACGGAATGCGCAACATCGGACAGCCTCCCCGCCGCATGTGAACCAGGATTGAGGCCACGGAAAGGCGCCGCAAAATTGCGCGGCCTTGTTGCCTCGGAATTGTTGCGCGATCATCGCGTTCCCGAGAGGCTGCTTTTTTCAGGCGCATATCTGGTCGGAGCGGAGGTCTTAGCGCAGCGCTAAATCCGTCGTGGCGGATTGGCGTGCTTCAATCGACGGAAGGGTTGGCCCCGCTATAGGTAAAATTGAATGGACAGGCCCGGCTTGTTCGATCTGAGGCGAAATGAAGGTGACTTGGCCAAGATCCGCCTGCAAGCGCTCTCCGTCGAGCCAAGGATGCAACTACGGACCGCGATTTCGGCGACGTCGCCCCGGGCATTGGCAAGGCTCGATTTTGGCCATTCCGAACAGGCGGGATAGGGCCAATGAGAAAGGAACCAGCCGAATTGCTGGAGCGCAATTTTGGCTTGTTCCAATCTATCCGCAAACGGCCAGTTTGCGGTCCTCTCTCCGGCCGCATAGACCTCCTGAAAATTTGCCCGCGACGGAGCCATGAACCGTTTGGTTGCGGAATCCGCATCGTAGATTGTTCATCCATCCGGCCGCTTGACCATAATCGCATCCTTGGGAAGCTTGGGCACGTGATGGACTTTGCCGGGATCTGTAGCCGCCGATCTTCCCTCGGTCAGCGTCGAGGCGTCGCCGCCCGCAGCCGCACCCCCCGAAGTCCACTGGCCGCTTTCGCGGCCGCTTCCCGCTGGCACGCGCTGCTGGTCCGGATCGTATTTGACGAGACCGGCGGGAGGCGCAGCCCAGCTCGCTCGCAAGCTCGCGCGGCGTGACGCCCGCCTCGATCAGTTTTGCCGCGAGCGACAGGCGATAAGCGTTCACCGCGTCGAGTTTGCCCAAGCCGCTCCGGGCGAGATGAATGGCGGCAAGGCTCTTGCCGCCGTTTCGCCAGTGTTTTGACGCCCGGCGAAGGCGGCCGAGCACCACGGGCGAAACGACCGAAAGAAGCGCCAAAATCCGCTCTCCCTCCCCCTCGATGCAAAGGCCGTCATCTTCCATCTTCGCGAGCGAGGCGCCAGCGCCCAGACTTCCGGCTGGCACGCGCGGCTGGTCCGGATCGGTATTAAAGGGTACTCAAGATCTGCCTCAGCAGCTCCTCTCCGCCCTCCACGGATTCATCGCCGCGAAAGCGCGAGATTTCGAGATGCTCATCCTCAAATACTTCAATCTCAATTCTTTCCGCGACCAAAGTCACATTCAATCGTATCGTGTCTGGTCTTGTCCTTTCGATATAGAAATGCAGACGGGCTTTTTCTAACGCCTTTATCGTATTAAAGATGGCAGACGACACTTTTGCCTCCTGTCCGTTGGTAGTAGGTTTATTTACGTGCATGGATTTTCCTCGGATACGTTTATCCGAGCATAGCATTTCTATCCTCGATTTTGAAGATGGGCGTCTCCTTGTGGAATATACATGTTCTCCTGTGAAAGAAGTAAGATTGCGCGTTTTTGCCTGCCGCGCCGGTTCAAAAATCCTTTCCAACCCGTTACA